>JAJPIN010000108.1 GCA_021324715.1 Nitrososphaeria archaeon | reverse complement strand
GCTCTTCCGATCTCCTAGGATATTTCCTGCAGATTCTCTGTCCTTTATTTTTAATTGAAATTTACCAGTTATCCTATCAAATATCAAAGATACTGACAAGTGCTTACATAGTACAAATATTAAATCTTATATTATTGAGTAGAACTTAATATGCTTCTTTTCCATGACGAATTAGGTACTATGAGGATGTATGAACTATCGGATAAAATTGTTTTTTAACCACTCTGTAGATACATTTGCGACCCTCTCCATAGCGCCTTCCTCTTCGAACATATGAGAGGCTTTTGGAACTGTGATGAGTTGCTTTTTCACTGCATTTCTTAAATCCTTTATCGTTTTTTTATTAATTTTGATAAGTGTTTTTTCTTTACCGCCAACGATAAACAGGCAAGAAGTGACTATTTGTGACAGTTGATCGTTAGTTATCAAATCGGATCGTCCACTGCGAATAACTATTGATCTGATATGAAATTTGGTTGCACATGTCAGCGCAGCTGCTGCGCCTGTACTAGAAGCAAAAAAAGCCAGTTCTAAATTACAATCTTTGAGAAAATCCATAACCCATCTAGTCACAATTGAGAGTCTCTGTGTTAGTAACAATATGTTGAATTTATTAAATGTGCCACCAGGCACCTGCGATATGATATTCTCTAGTCTTGTATCAGATTCTTGTTCTTCTTTCGTTAACAAGTCAAATAGTAGAGTTCCAATGCTATTTTCATTAAATTTTTGTGACACTAGTTGGTTTCTAGTGCTTTTCTTGCTGCTCCCACTACCATGAGCAAAAATAACAAATCCTATCGAATTATCGGGTATGACTAGATTGCCTTCCAGAAACATTTGAGGGACTGTTTCGGTGAGTGGAATTTTGACAACTTCTTTTATCAAGATACTTTCCAATAGTATCTTTAGAGTCTGTTAAAAATATGTCTTCGTACTTAGATTTAATCGATTGAAATACTGTAGAATTATTTTGCAGCTGAACTAATTTGTTTAATTCTTTATCTCTCACTTATCGAGAATTTAATATCAAGACCATGTTTTGGTTTGAATTGGAGTTCATATTTTTCATCCAGACTTAATGGAATCAAAGCTACGTTACCTGTACGACAAGCAGGACACTCGTAACTTTCTATTTTAGGAAAAATGGTTGCAGTCCAATAACATGACTCACAAAGTGCAAATAATCGATTGCCATAATCATATTTTCTTTCCAGAATTAGTTCAGTCATATTTTATCTGAGGAAATAGTGAATGTTAATCGTTGCCCTGTGTAATTACGTAGATCATATAGCATCATTTACTAGTATGATTTTAACTTCGTTCGATAATAAATTTCATTATCTACAATAATCGGCAATTTCACTTGCCGCGCTCAAACTATCAGACCTTTAACCCAGATGAATATAGTTTACGGTGCTGTATATAGATGCGTAGTTACTATGGTAAAAACATGGTAAATAATTATCAACTAATTTTATTCAAGGTGATCTATGCTAAAAAGCAAAATACTCATAGGAATTATTGCAGCTATACTTTTGACAACATCTACAATAATGACAGGTGCTGTATATGCTCAAAACAAGGTAACAATCAACGGAGCAGGAGCAACTTTCCCATTCCCATTAATAGACACGTGGAGGGTAGAATACCAAAAACCACATCCCGATGTAAATATCAATTATCAATCTATTGGAAGCGGTGGCGGTATTAAGCAGTTCACAGCAAAAACAGTAGATTTTGGAGCCACTGATGCGCCTCTGTCAAAGAATGAAAGCCAGCAGGCCAAAGGAGCGGTACATATTCCAGAAACAATTGGTTCTGTTGTTGCAGCTTATAATATCCCAAGTATTCCTGACAAAGGACTAAAATTAACAGGTGAAGTTCTAGCGGACATATTTTTAGGCAAGATTACCAAGTGGAATGATCCCAAAATCCAGGCCTTAAATAAGGATAAAACACTGCCAGCAGATGACATAGTAGTAGTACATAGATCAGACGGTTCAGGTACAACCTTTGTTTGGACTGATTACTTGTCAAGTGTAAGTCAAGCATGGAAAGACCAGTTAGGTAAAGGTAAATCAGTTCAATGGCCAGTAGGTATTGGAGCACCCGGAAATGAGGGAGTAGCAAATGCTATTAAAGGGAGTCCAAATACAATTGGATACATTGAATTAGGGTATGCCTTGACTACAAAGACACCTTTTGCATTTATCCAGAACAAGGAAGGTAAATTTGTTGAACCTTCCCTTGATTCTACCAAAGCCGCAGTAGAGGCCAACGTAGCATCACTTCCAAAAGGCGATGGAGACTGGAGCAATGTTACACTTGTAAATGCAGCAGGACCTAATTCATATCCCATAGCAAGTCTGTCATACCTACTTTTATACAAGGAAATGAGCACCGATCCAAACCTGGACCAGGCAAAAGCAAAAGCATTGGTTGATTTCATCTCTTGGGCAATCACTGATGGGCAAAAAATGGGTCCAAGTCTGGGCTATGTTCCATTACCTGATGGTGTGGTAAAGCTGGACCAAGACACATTGAAATCCCTCACATTCAAGGGTCAACCAATAACCTAGTTGGCATAATGTGAAAGCAAATGAAGACCAATACTTCCTATTTTTTTATTTTTATTTCATATATTCGGAACACTTTACAGACTTATAGTACTAATAACAATAATAATGTCCAAATTTATATCAAAAACCCTGGTTAGAAAAATGGCAGGTGTCATACTATTTCATTATTAGGTACAAAACATACAGCATACCTGTCTACGCTTTTTGTAGCGAGAAAT
>JAJPIN010000073.1 GCA_021324715.1 Nitrososphaeria archaeon | reverse complement strand
GTATTGGATCTGGGTGTTCGACCAATTGGAGACTGGTCAATCCCTATTACTTTGTCCAAATTTTGAAGGCCCGTGATCTTATCATGTGCCCCCGGTTTTTCTTTGGAGGAGTAAAAGTTATTTGACAATGCCTTGAAGAGAATTTCATTTACGAGAGTTGATTTTCCAGACCCAGACACGCCGGTAACTGTTGTCATACATCCAAGAGGGAAGTCAACTGTTATCTTTTTAAGATTGTTCTCTCTCCCATTATGAACCGTGAGCCAGTTGTTTGCATTCCTAACCTTATTCTTGTGGTATACGTTATCATCCCCATTAAGGAATCTTCCAGTTATGGAATTCTTATTTTCTATGATATCTTTTAGAAATCCACTTGCAACTATTTTACCACCATGAATACCTGCACCTTCTCCTATATCGATAACCCAGTCTGAGCTTCTTATGACTTCTTCATCATGTTCCACTATTATCAGGGTGTTACCAAGATCCCTCAACCTTCTTAACGTATCTATCAATCTGTTGTTATCTCTTTGATGCAGTCCTATCGTTGGTTCATCTAGCACATACAAAACACCTGTAAGGTTCGAGCCAATTTGTGTGGCAAGGCGTATTCTCTGAGATTCGCCGCCAGATAGTGTAGATGTCATCCTGTTCAAAGTGAGATAGTTAAGTCCAACATTCTTGAGAAATTCCAGCCTAGAAATTATCTCCTTAAGAACATTTCTAGCAATATACTGGTCAGTGTCAGAAAGCGAAAGTCTATTAAAAAAGTCATAACACTTGTCTATTGACAAATCACATACATTCATAATGGATTTGTCAGCAATCTTAACTGCCAATGATTCAGGCCGTAGCCTCATCCCTTTGCATAACTCACAGGGAAGCTCTCTTATGAACTGCTCAAGATCTCGTCTCTTTGTGTCAGATTCTGTTTGAGCATACATTCTATCCAAGTTCGGTATGACTCCTTCAAAAGAACTGCGATACTCCCAGGTGGAATCAGATGTTCTAGATTCGTATTTGTAATGTATGTTCTCATCTGTCCCATACAGGATAACATTTAGTTGCTTACTTGTCATTTTAGAAATCGGCTGATATAGATTAAAACCAAATCGTTTACCTACGTCTCGTAACATTGAAGATCGGAATGTTGCAAAGTGTCCTGCCCAGGGCTTTATTGCACCATCTAAGATGCTTTTTTTCCTGTCTGGAATAACAAGTTCGGGGTCAAATTCGACTTTGATACCAAGTCCATTACATTGTTTGCACGCACCAAAAGGTGAATTAAATGAGAATGAGCGAGGTTCAAGGTCTTGGATGCTTAGACCACACTTTACACATGCCTTTCTTTGTGAATACACTGTCTCACTATTATTATCATCAGGTATCAAAATTTTGACTAGACCGTTGGCTGTTTTCAGAGCCGTCTGCACTGAATCAAAAAGTCTAGATCTTTCTTCAATTGAGGGCTTTATCCTGTCAACTACGACTTCTATAGTGTGCTTCTTGTGTTTGTCAAGTTTGGGGATATTAATTTCATTTTTGATATCATCAACAGTATTATCAGCATCATTGTCATCGTCATCATTCAAATTGAGTATCTGTCCATCAAGTCTCATTCTTGAGTAACCACTTTGCTTTAGTTCTTTGAATAATTTTTCATAAGTTCCTTTTTTTGATTCTACTACGGGAGCAAGTAAAAGTACGCTTTTTCCCCTTGAAGTCCTTAATATGGTATCAGTAATAGAATCAGCAGATTGTGACGTAATTTTTCGTCCACACTCAGGACAGTGTGGAACTCCTATCCTGGCATAAAGTAATCGCAAATAATCGTATATTTCTGTAACCGTTCCTACAGTCGAGCGGGGATTTTTACTTGTTGTCTTTTGTTGAATTGATATCGCAGGTGACAACCCTTCAATGGAATCAACATCGGGTTTGTCCATCATCTCCAAAAATTGTCTTGCGTATGCGGAAAGAGATTCAACATACCTTCTTTGACCCTCAGCATAAATTGTGTCAAATGCCAAAGTTGATTTACCAGATCCAGACAGTCCTGTCAGAACAACCAGTTTGTTTTTGGGAATTTGAAGGTTGATATTTTTTAGATTATGCTCTCTTGCGCCCTTTATTATTATTTTATCGTTGTTAAAATTATTTAGATCAGTAATTTTCTATTTTCACCTACATTAAGTTATCTTGATGGTGTTTCAACAATCTGAGTATTCAAGGCCTTTTTTATTTTTGTCAACTTGTCTCTTAATTGTATCGCCTTTTCAAAATCCAAATCTTCAGCGTATCTTTTCATGCTTGTCTCAATATCTATGGCAAGGTTTGAAAGATCGTTTGCAGACATTGACTTAATTTCGACACTTATTCCCACCTGATCTTCCCTTTCAGCAATTGCTTTTACAATAGTTTTTGGGATAATGCCATGTTTTTGGTTATACAAGATCTGCTTTTTTCTTCTCCTTTCGGTTTCAGCAATTGCCTCTTTCATCGATACTGTCATGGTGTCAGCATACATTATCACAGTTCCATCGATATTTCTTGAAGCTCTGCCAAATGTCTGAACCAAGCTTGTCGTATTACGTAAAAATCCCTCTTTGTCTGCGTCAAGTATTGCTACTAGCCCTACTTCTGGTATATCGAGGCCTTCTCTTAACAGATTTATACCAACTAAAACGTCAAATTCTCCTATCCTCAATTGACGTATAAGTTCGGTCCTTTCAAGACCTTCAATTTCTGAGTGCATGTATCTCACTCTGATTTCTTTCTTAGCTAGGAATTCTGCAAGATCTTCTGCCATTCTCTTGGTGAGGGTTGTTATGAGGATTCTGTGATTTTTTTGTACGTTTGATCTTATCTCATTTATTAGATCGTTTATTTGATTCTGTGTCGACCTGACTTCTACTTTTGGATCTACAAGGCCTGTCGGTCTAACAAGTTGTTCTACAATAGCAGAACTGTTCTTTTTTTCGTAGTCAGAGGGTGTTGCCGACACAAACACTACCGATTTTAAATATTGCTCAAATTCTGGAAATTTAAGTGGTCGATTGTCAAATGCACTAGGTAACCTGAAACCATAATCTACAAGGCTTTTTTTCCTGGTAAAATCACCGAGAAACATTCCCCTCAGCTGAGGTAACGTAACATGGGATTCATCTATTACCAGTAGAAAATCACTACCAAAAAAATCAAGAAGGCAAAAGGGTGGTTGCCCTGGCTTTCTACCATCAAGATGTCTTGAGTAATTTTCAATGCCCGAACAGTAGCCAAGCTCCTGAATCATTTCAAGATCATATTTAGTTCTAGAAGTTAATCTTTGCCTTTCCAGATCGCCTGGAAGACTTGGAACCCAATCTTCAAGTTCCCGTTGTATAGATGATAGAGCATCATTCTTTGCATTTTCATCTATAATGTAATGTTTAGCAGGAAATATTTTGACTGTGCCAACTTTCCGCTTCTTTGCCATGGTAACATTATTGTGAATACTAATCTGTTCAATTTGGTCTCCAAAAAGGGACACTCTTATAATGTCATCTGAATACCCTGGTATGATATCAATAGTGTCCCCTTTGACTCTGAAAGCGCCAAATGACAGGGATATGTCATTCCGCTCATATCGTGCTTCAATCAACTTGTGAATTAGTTCTTTTCTTCCAATTTTCATATCCTCTGACAGCGTAATAGCACTACTCTCCCATTCCTCTGGAGAGCCAAGGGAGTAAATGCAAGAAACTGTCGACACTATAATCGTTGGCTCACCCGACATAAGCATAGCAGTTGCTTCAAGGCGCATTTTCTCAATTTTTTCATTCACCTCTGTATCTTTTTCTATATAAGTATCCGTCTGAGGCAAGTAGCTTTCAGGTTGATAATAATCATAAAAACTAACAAAATAACCTACATTGTTATTTGGAAAAAATTGCTTGAATTCTGAATAAAGCTGTGCTGCAAGTGTCTTATTGTGTGATATAACCAGTGTGTTTTTATTTGTTCTAGCAACGACATTTGCAACTGTAAATGTTTTTCCGCTCCCAGTGACTCCCAATAAAGTCTGAACCTTCTTTCCCTGTCTTAGCCCGCGCACAAGATGTTCTATTGCGGCTGGCTGGTCACCTCTGGGTGGAAATGTATCAGGAGCAAGTGAAAACTCTTTAGGCATCAGGAGTAGGAATAAATTTTTTCATTCGTTGAATATATATTGTTACGGTCGCTTTTGATAAATTAATTAAAATAAGTCAGAATCCGATTTGAAAAATTCCGAATTTGATAATACTCGTAAAATCCTAATATAGAAAATAAAGGCTATTTTTATTTAGGTGCAATGGATCCAGAACGATTCAACATTGAAACTAGAGTAATATTTAGTTCAAATATGCAAAATAAAATTACCATTCTATTTAATACAATTATATTTTAGGAACTGTCATCATTGCCGATCGTATTAACAATTCGTCTTTGTCCAAAGCAATAAGATAATTTAAAACATGTTTTTAACCTTTCATTCTAGTTTTAAAATAATTATCTTCAAGCCACATTTACCAAATTTAAACTTTAATTTTGGATATAACTTGGACATAGCAAATCGTTTGCAGTAGTTTTTTAGCTATTACGATAAATATCAGCTGACTATTATAGATTCGATCAGTTATTTGAGGACTATGCCATCAATTGTTATCATTGCTGGTACTACCAGTGGTGTTGGGAAGACAACTATTACTCTTGCAATAATGCACGCCTTCAAGGCCAAGAAAGGGCTTATAGTTCAACCATTTAAGATTGGCCCTGATTTTATCGATCCAAGTTATCACAAGGTAATTACAGGAAGGGAAGCACCGACTTTGGATGCATGGTTAATGGGCAATGATGGAATTCTCACAAGCGTGCAGAATACCTCTGAGGATGCTGACATAGCAGTTATCGAAGGAGTCATGGGCTTGTTCGATGGGATGTCTGGGAAAAGTGATTTTGCAAGTACAGCATATGTTGCAAAGATTATGAATGCACCAATCATATTGGTGGTAGATGCAGCAAAGGCGGCTCGTTCAATTGCTGCAATGATTTCTGGTTATTTGAACTTCGACAACACTTTGAAAATTATGGGCATAATTCTTAACAATGTTTCGGGTCCCAAACATGCAAAATATCTTGAGGATGCATGTAAAGGTAGCATAAATGTTCCTATATTGGGTATAGTAAAAAGAGACCCTGATTTGAAGATGGATGAACGTCATCTTGGATTGATTCCTACGGATGAACTAAACTATTCCGGAAGGAATAGAATAATAAAACTTGCTAGCAAAGTATCAGAAGAAGTTTATTACGACGAGATCATTTCACTACTTAGATTAAAAAAACCAAAGCTTGTCGTGCCCGCAAATAGATTTGGACCCAAAGCTCTAAAGCTTGTTAAAATAGGTATAGCGCTTGACAATTCATTTAACTTTTACTACAATGAGAACTTGAATATCCTAAGAAAACTAGGAGCAGAAATAACTTTTTTTAGTCCCATT
>JAJPIN010000163.1 GCA_021324715.1 Nitrososphaeria archaeon | reverse complement strand
CGTTTCCCTCAACTGGTTTTAACACATTAGCAGAGACACAAGCAAAAAAGTAATCTCCCACCCTAACAGGACCAATTTCGGGAGTCTTGTCAAATTGGAGTGGAACCCTTATTATATTGTCCTTTGATTCTTTTAGCAACTTTTGTGCATCTATTATTTTATACCTAAACTCCCCTTTAATCATGGCAACCACTCCGATATTTTTTAAGTGTTTTTTACCAGCAAGATTTTCTAACCAGACCACTATAGTTGGATTCTTTAATTCTGCACCTTTGACAGGTTTGAACGGTCCTGAAGACAATGTTATAACTGGTCCTGAGCCTATATTTACTGGATTTTTACCATTTGGATTTTCAAGATTACCTTCAATGCAAGAATATGACTTCATCTCATTTGTTTGGGCATTAAGGTCGTAAGCACATACTGCATATTCATCGTTATGAACAGCAGTAACAAGGTTATCATTTTTCTGATTAAATTGGAAAGAAACGGTAGCAGTATTTGACTTCAAATCGTTACCGGTCAGGTACTTAGTTTTATTTTCTCCATTAGAGTATGCTACAACCTTCAACTTTTGAGGATTATTTAATTTTTTTATGTTGATTTTGGGATCAATAGTATATTTTCCTGCTGCAATTACCCGATTTGGAAAAATAATCATTGAAGAGAAAATAACTAGGATTACGAAAACGAAGGATAAAGAAAACATCACTTTGTTATTCAACTGCAATTTATGCATCTTTTTACTCTTGACGGTTGATTGTTTAAAAATTTATTGGTATTTCTTTCCATACTTAATATATCTAGATGCTCTATCGTAGCATTTGTTCACTATAACTTTCGAGTGTGCTACCTTCCTGCAATTCCATTTTTACATCTTATGAAGAAATTGTCATACTTATGAACAATATGGAAAATTGTTCAAATCAAAACCTGCAAAGTATAATGCATAGTAAATTTGTAATTTTTGGAATTTTATCTGTGATGTTGATTATGGCTACTTACAGTATGTCTTCCTCTATTGCACTTGCCATGAACTGTTAAAGAAAGAAAATACAAAAGATGTTCACGTATTCAAAACTAAGATAGATATTTGGCGGAACTTACTTCCGCTAAGTAAAAGTATGATAGATTTGATTACTGAAGTAATTATCAAACTGGGCTAGAATCTAGCCATAATGAGGAATAAAACTAGACATTTTGTTTCATTTGATTGCCCGTCCTCACTTCGAAAATTCTCTATAAACAAGCAAAACTATGTTTAAAATATTCTCAAGAAATATTCATTATTATTGATAGAATTCCAACAAGTATAGAAGACTGCTACAGCAATCTTATATAGTTTGTTGCAGATGTTCTTGTTACTCTAAACACAAGCATCTGGTGAGGGCTGATTGTTTCTTGTTCATCATCACCCAATCGGATAAACTCACCAAATGCTACATCTTTAATATTAATAAGTTTTCGTATCGTAATTATCTCATAGTAAATTTAAAGAAAATATTTGATTGCACGTCCACACCCAGTTACTTTATTTCAATTCAAAAGCATTATTCTATGAAAACAGATTTTTGACAAATGTTTTATTGGTCATATTTACATCACTCATATCATACGAATGGCAAATTAATCCTGGATCATGTACTGCACTAGCATTCACGGAAGTGATTACTTGATCTTTATTTACTTATATTATCTCTTTAGTGCTATTACCAGCAACAGAAACAGCAGAAAAATAGGAAATGCCAAGGCCCATCAATATCATCAACATCCAGAAAAGGGTCATCTCTTAATTCCATACTTGTACTAAAGCCTTTTTATAATATCCTTACGAAAACAATGCACTGCACAGTGGTAAAAGAAAAGTTTTCATCTTGGTGGGCTTATTCTGAAGGATGGTCCACATGGGCCCACCAATTTTAGTATATAATAATTTCACGATATTTAGTATACGAGATAATACTACAGCAGAGCATTTTCTGTTGGCGCCTGTCAAATCTTGCAAGAACTTTCCTTTGCAATTGTTTCCACATATTAAAACTCAAAGTATTTTATAATTTGTTGAGCATAAGTTGATTACAACAACCATCATAAACCATCCGATGAGCCCACCAGTTATAAATGAATTTTCTAATGCTACGCGTCAGATATAGCTTCAATTTTTAGTTACAAAATCAGGTAACATGTTAATACTTCGGTCTATCGTAAAAAGTTCCAATCGGGTTGAGTGATTTTACGTACTGATGGATCCGCTCATCCACCATCATATGGATCCATGAGTCTGTTTTATCCTAATTTTTCCACAATTTCGACGATATTACATTCTTTAACTAGTCATTCACGAGGACTTGACGGATGATAGACGCTAACTATTTCGCCGCATATATGACATTGTAACTTATTTGGAACCTTCATTGGCTTGTCGTTTTGGGTTCCTGACATAAGTACCGTGTTTAAATGAACTATATAATTATTTTTGATACATGCGTTCCATCTTTAGCACCATCTCGAAAAGTAGAAATTATTTCATTTAGATGACCGTACAAGAATACTTAAGTTCGACGGAATTGATTAGTATGAAGATGATTTGTATAATGATTGTTTATGTCAAGGGGCTAGAGTACTACGTAAATTACAATGCTCATTTTCTTTAGTGATTAGAGATGGGATTCGACGTATTGTCTTCAATAATTCAGCAAATACCACTTTATGACCAAACAGAGTTGATCCTGTATGTAGTAGCCTCATTATTCGCAGCGGTGATGATAGGAAAATCAGTTTCTATGTACATAAAGACTGGTCTAATCAATTTGAAATATGCAACTGTTGTATTAATTCTATTTTGTGCATTCTTCGTATACGAAAATTTAGAACACTTATTATCAGTAGATTTTCCAACGATCGACATACTTATTCCTGCTACAGGTTTGACGATTATGACATTTTTCTTTCTATCGCCGACCAAGAGAAATTAGTGAGAATTGAAATCAATAGTTCTGTTTGTAGTAACATATCTAATACTGGTTATTGCGATGGTTGCATTTGTTATTTCAAATACAGTCCAGGCAGACAAGCCTATTACCAAATATTGCATTGATGGGGGCCCTTTTTGCGGTGAGAATAAAACCGACTGTAAAGCCCTACTAGAAGGTACCACTGGGGAACATAAATGCCTTGAAGTTATAATAGGTTAAAGCAAAGCAAAATACAATGCAATCGATTTCTCATTTTTTTCTCCAATTTTTGTTCAGATATATTATAAGTGAATCCAATTAGAGAACTACTAGAGTCATGAGGCTGGTCGTTTGTGAATCATTTTTGACACAATTTTTAGACCCGTTTCCTAAAAACAGAATTTAACAAGTAACCAGTGAGTTCGGTGGATTCGGACAGTCCATGTTGTAGGGCTTCTAATAGCTAGCCACTTTGCGAAGAAATGAACTCTGAATCCTGAGGCGAGTGGCTAATTGGGTATGATACTAGCTCCTAATGTGGACGTATAAATCTACGAATAGAAATCGATGATAATTGCAATTCAAAAAACAGATTTTATAATGAATGGAAAGGGACAAGATTAAAAAGTATTACTGTAATATACGTTTAGATAATGAAATCAACAGTGCTGTTTATAGCAACATCATTGATACTCGTTGTTGCCATGGTTCCTTTCCATATTACTAGTCCAGTTCGAGCACAGGCTGGCGTTAGTCAGTGGTGCTGGACAGACGTGGAATCAGTATTACACTGCTTCGACTCAAAAGATGCCTGTTTATCAGACTCGCCACGCGCAGGACTCCTACAAGCAGATTGCCAGCCGGAGGTGGTAAATGTCAAATGGTGCTGGGATGACCAACAAAATAATCACCACTGCTTCGACACAGAAAGCGAATGTAAAGCAGACCAACCAGCCAGCAATCTGCAAGGGAATCTGTTCATATCGGCTTGCCATGAAGTTTCTCAATCTCAAAACAGCACTCAATCTCAAAACAGCACTAAATAAAATGTTGTCGACTTAAGCGACATGAAAACTAGTATTAAATCAAGCGGTGTATGATTTGAACAGAAAAAAAGGAAGAAAATCCTTATCTAAAGAAGTTATATTGGAACAGTAACAGGTTTCATTGTGTCCAAGGCACTCACTTCACTACTCCCAATAACAGGGCAAGCTATCAAGTTGGCAGTAACAAAGATGTATCGACACAATCATCATAGACTACAACTTGAGTCAAAAACTATCTTTGCCAGTGTTAGTCCCAGTAACTTGGGATAAAGTAATTCTAATTCTAAGCAGAGAAAAATTTTAAAGCTTACCGTTCCGTTACTTGCATTAGAATCCTATTTTAGAACCGATAGCATAGTGGGCATCAACAACGTCTCTATACCTGTGGAATTAATTTAACCAAAAGGTAGGCATTTTCCAAAATGGTCTCATTTAAATGTGCTAGATTATTATCGGTTTCAATGTATAAACCAGATATAGTTGTGTTAGAATTTGCTTTTGCGATATCTTTAATTTCATTTTCATTGGCTTACGTAAATTTGGCATTTGCACAGACAGGAGAAACAGAAGGTTTTAGCGCTATGCTTTCTGGAGGAGATGAAGTTCCTCCAGTGGATACTGTTGTTACTGGTGTTGCATCATTTACTTGGAATGGTGAACAAGCTATCAAATATGATTTGAACGTCACTGGCATGGATAAGGTTACTGCAGCATATATTTACAATGCACCAAAAGGTCAGAATGGAGATGTAGTAGTTACATTGTTTAAGGCCGATAATCCTACTGGCCAAATATCTGGCAGTCTGGCCAATGGAACTATCACCCCTTCCAACTTGGAAGGGCAAATGCAAGGAGCCCTTTTTCGGGACTTTATCAAGGCCTTGGAAATTGGTGAAGCTTACGTGAATATTCATACCGAGAAAAATCCCAATGGAGAAATACGAGGACAGATTAACACTGTAAAATAGAGTAAAAAAGATTTGTTAATCAGGTCAACCCATATTTCGAGGGCGTCAAAAGTCAACCCATTGGAGGGAAGTCCCATGAAACAATGATATTATATGAGGTAAGTAAACATGCTCGGAATTTTGTGAATCAAATTTGACACAAATTTAAGACGCAATTGTTTTTGTAATATTCGATTCATAACTCGGTCCCAAGGGATTGTGAATTGTTTTTGACATAAATTTTGCGCCGAAAGGTCCATAATAATGATAAAAATGCTCAATAGATGTCACAACCTTAAATAATTTTATATTATTAAAACGAATAACCATTATGAAAAAAGAAAATAATAATACAATTCTAGTGACCGGTTCAACCGGAACTGTTGGCAGCGAGGTCGTAAACCAGCTTGCATCTTCCGGTCATAGGATAAAGGCAGCTATTCACACACAAAATAAAGCTGATAAATTCAAAGATAATAATGCAATTGATATCGTTAATATTGATTATAATAAACCAGAAACAGTTGCTGATGCACTCAACAACGTAGATAAACTATTCTTAGTTACTCTCCCTTCACCCAATATGACTGATATCTCTTCTAATTTGGTAAAGGAGGCTAAGAAAAATGAAATAAAACATATAGTAAAATTATCAGTATTAGGAGCAGATGCTGAACCAGAAACTATCCTTGGACAAGTACACAGACAGGAAGAGAAAATCATAGAAGAATCTGGACTGCCATATACCTTTTTACGCCCTGGTGCATTTATGCAAAACTTTGTAACTTTCTTTGGTAAATCAATAAGAGAACAAAATGCATTTTATCTTCCAACAGAAGAGGGAAAAATTAGTTTAGTAGATGTAAGAGATATTGCATCCGCGGCTGTTGTTATTTTATCTGGAAATCATAGTCAATATGAGAATAAGGCGTATGGCATTACCGGACAAGAGGCATTATCTTACGGTCAGGCAGCTGAAATCCTTTCCAAGGAACTCAGTAGAAAAATATCATTCGTAAATATATCGGAAGAATCTGCCCGCAAAGGGATGAAGGAGATGGGGATGACGGATTGGTTAATTGATGCACTATTGGAATTATATGGCATCATTAGAGCTGGCCATGCCGCACAAATAACCAGCTCGATTGAAGATATTACTGGACGAAAGCCAATAGTATTTTCACAGTTTGTAAAAGACTATAGCAAAGCTCTTTCGTAAGAGATATGCATGCCTTCAATCTCAACCGGTGGAAAGTTACGTGAGAAAAATAATCGTTTTATCAATGATTACATTAGACGGAGTAATGCAAGCACCTGGTGGACCTAAGGAAGATACATCAAGAGGTTTCAAATATGGCGGTTGGGTTTCACCTTATTTTGACGAAGTTTTTGGTAAGGTCTTGGAAAAACAGCTGAAACCTGCAGACCTTCTTTTGGGCAGAAAAACTTTTGAGATTTTTGCCAACTACTGGCCAGAGCATGAAAATTATTGGCCAGGTATCAATGAAGTTACAAAATACGTCATGTCCAGAACCATGAAAAAGTCAGATTGGAAAAATTCAGTATTCCTTAAAAGCTTGGCAGATATCAAAAAGCTCAAAAATTCAAAAGGTTCTGACATTCAAATTCACGGCAGTGGTGAGCTCATTCAGCTATTACTAAAGAATGATTTAGTGGACGAACTCTGGCTTAAAATTTACCCGTTGACTCTTGGTAAAGGAAAAAAGTTGTTTGACAATGGCACGCTTCCGGCAGCTTTTACATTAAAAGAGTGTTCGGTTACACCAAGTGGAGTGATTATTGCCAATTACAAGCGAGCTGGAAAAGTCAAGACAGGAACTGTTGGAGCTTAAAGCGACTAACCTATGTAATTCCCTCGTCTCACATACTCAGCAAAAATTCTTGATATGGTAATAGTCATTGGAGCAGTAACATGTTAGTAATGAACTATTAAAGCGTGGGTTCGAGTGCGTTGGTTCTAGTAATACTAGCGATTCAATAAATGGAGTCATTGTATTAGTAGATTTAGTTAGCTTTAAAGATTTCTATTGGATATTTCAATTCGTAGGTAGATCAATAATTGAAATAATTATAGTCTATCCTCTTGGCAATTGCATTTACTTTACCATCTTAGGAATCTAAGCATCTTTTCGACAAATCACATTTTATCTAACATATTTGTTGTTCTATTAATCGGCGTTAATTTGTCAAGCTCCAGTTATTGTTTTTAGGCAGTGTAAGAGAGTGAATAATTTTCTAAATTATTTTCTAATTCCAAAGACAATTTCTAGCCCTCTCGTCTTGGAATTTTCATATGTAAATGATTCATTTGCGGTTATAGGATAGCTAGACAACTGTCCATATTTGCATCCAGGACATATGCTGTTTGCTCCCAACACTTGATTGATATGTAATTTACCGAGACACGTTGCTGTCCAGAAACAATGGTCACATAAAAGAAATATACTTTGACTAGTGTTGAGATTAATTTGATTTGTTAAAGTTTCATTTGTTGTCATTATTTATTGTGTATTTCGTCTGTATATGTAGCTTTCTATTATTACCAGAAATTGGTACTGTTTAGACTTATCAAAATCTATTAGTTGCATGTAGGAATCATTGCGGTAGAATCTAGTGATATTATATACCAAGACTGCCTAAAGTAAGATATTATACTCCAAAAATGATTTTTACTAAAGTTTAGAATCGAGAATATCTTTAATAGATTTCGGGTGTAGTATGATTCATCCAACAGTCAAAGCATACTTCAAATTCTAACTGATAAACCTCAATTTTATTTTTATTACATATTTGACACAATTTTTCCATTTAGGGAACGTAGCATTCTTGGATATAATAGTATATCATTTTATTGATGAGATGCTTTTAAGATACATTTCACTATATTAGTAAAATCTTGAAATAAATACAATTAATGACACAGTTGATACTTTATTTAATACTATTTCTGTTAGTTTATTGCTTTATTATGATTTTTGTCCAAAATCAAAAAATAGTTTTAAGTTTCTAGAATATTGTCTCTTAGGTTCTTGTGATTTTAACGCGAATAAAAAAGAATCGAGGTAACCTTGTTTTTTTGAATTAGCACCACAGTTAGTCATTAATGGACAGGATTAATATTGTTTTTGACATGGGGCTGGTCGGATTCGAAGCCTCGGTTCGTGTTCCTTTTTATGAGACTTCATATAACATATGATACGTACAGTTGAAGATAATATTTGTGGTTTCTATATACGTTTATTCAAAATTAGTTTATTTGGATGTAAGTCTGGGCCCAGAGGGACCAATGTGATTTTTCATCTTGGTCATAATGATAACTAGACAAACAAATTCATAACAATCGATTTGAAGCCTTATACCAGAGTTACTGATTTATCCTTCGTTCTAAAAGTTCGTAAAATGGCATCTTTATATTTCAAAACTTCCTTACGTTAAACTTTGAACTCAATTGGATAGTAGTGAGAAATTAAAAAAATAGATTATGTCTTAAAACTATCTTTCACTTTTTCTGCTGAAGCCATCATCTCATTCCTCACTTTTTCTGCTGAAGCCATCATCTCATTCCTCACTTTTTCTGCTGAAGCCATCATCTCATTCCTCACCTTATCAATTGCGATATTTACTTCTTTATTGACCGTTCCACTCATCAAATTGAAGTTTTTAGTCATTGCTGCTGCCATTTCAAAATTTTGTTTCATTAGATTAGACGTCACTTCAAAATTTTGTTTCATCTGATTGAGTGTCATTTCAAAATTTTGTTTCATCTGATTGTATGCTACCTCGATATTTGCTCTAGTTAGATTGGCTAAATTGTTCTTATCCTCGACCATATGAAATATGACAAGAACCCACATTTAATATATGTTTTTAGAGTTGTGTCCACCTATTATAGATATTAGAACATTGAAACTTCTATAAAGCATAACAATAAACTGATAGATAATTCGACGACAACAGTGCATACAGTTAGTTGTACTATGAGATTAGAAACGAAAAATTGTTGTCGCCAAGGGTTGGTGAATCAAATTTGACCTAAAATTGGAATTTGAATTTCCAACAAATTGTATCAAAATCATGGTTTGGGGCTGGTCGGATTCGAACCGACGACCTCCAGCGCCCGAGGCTGGCATCATACCAAGCTAGACGACAACCCCCAATTGGTATATCAAACTTGCCTTAATATAATATAAGATGCAGGTTCTGAATGCCGTAGCTGTTTTTTATGAGATAATAATGTATTAGTCAAATTCATTTATCAGAGGAGAATTAATACTTCTAGAAGTACGACTAACTATGTTTGTTTGAACCAGTTTTCTTACTATGTTCATTGCAAATGGTAATGCTCCAGTCGCACCAGGAGAATTATAATTCAAAATGTGTAATGATGATTCGCCTTCTACAAGTAAACTCTCAGATGCAAAGTTTCCGTTCCTATCAATTAACTGTGATCTAATACCCGCTTTGCCTCTTTGTTTAAAATCAGAGGGGTTCAAGGAGGGCAAAAATCTCCTTACTCTGTTTATCATACTCGTTTTAGAAAAGGAACTTGAAAATTCACCTGATACCAAGCGTAGAAACTGTGTATTTAAAAACAATTTTAATAATCCTATTTTGAACGAACTAGATATTTTTGGGATAACGTTTTTCAAATTATCATAAAAATTATACGAATATGGACCAAATACCGGAACTGCATTTGGTCCGACTTCGCATGTTTGATCACTTCTAATTATCCAGTGCGGATCCAAAAAAGGATATTCTGTATATCGTGGCACTGAATAGATACTTCTTTTAGTAAGATTACTGTATTTTTGAGGGGCTATCCAATATTCTCCTCTAAAATGAAGATCAGTGTATTCTTTCGCAAGATTAAAACTATGGGCAATGTCGAGTGAACTGCCTCCTGCTGCATTTATTATGTAATCTGTAGTTATATCTTCCACAGTACCAATGATTGTCATTTTTCTGTTAGCAGCCGTTTTTGTATTGAAGTATATCGATTTGAATTTGTTTTCAAATGATGTCTTACAGCCAAACTTGATAGCGTCTTCCATAAGTTTCTGATTAATGAGAGCATAATCGGTTGAAGCATCTCTGAAACATACAATCCCAGATTCACATTTTAGATTAGGTTCAAATTGGAGCATTTCGTCTTTATTTAAAAACCTTACATCCTCTTTTTTTAATCCGTTCTTGAAAGCCCATTGAACATGTTTATGCAAGACGTCAATTTCATTGTCACTAATTGCAATCTCAATTACCCCATCTTCTTTAAATGGTAACTTGTGTAATGCACAATACGTCTTTATCATGTCAAATCCCTTTAGTGCATAAGTGGCGGTCGATGACTTTCTATCCGGACTATAGTAAAATGGCGCATGAACTTTTCCAGTATTCCTACTGCTGGTATGCAGTCCAACTTTTTTCTCTTGTTCAATGACTATAATTGATGAATCTGTCACGGCTGAAAGAAAATAGGCAATAGCACAGCCTAATATACCTCCACCGATAATTGTAATATCATAACTATCTTTCAAGTATTACCAACTATTACTATCAATCAAAGTACTGACATACCATTTATTGCCGTTATTATTCATTGTACTCAATTACGACTCTATTTCATTTTTTACTTCTTTCTATAATTTAGGTGAAAATCTAAAGACTTGTAAAAAGCAACAATCGAAGATGCATTTAATATTTTTCCGACATATAGTAACTCTTTAATCTTATCAATTGTTAGGATCGTAGGTTCAATTATCTCCATCATCCCTAAATTTTGCTTGCTTTCTTTAACTACATCATAACCGACAAATAAATTGCCAACCTGTTCAAACATAGTATAATCTAATGTATATGAGCCCAAGCTGATAATATTATTTGCCCTGTAGCCAGTTTCTTCTTTCAATTCTCTGCTTGCAGCTTCAATCGGTGTTTCACCAGGATCAATATATCCAGAAGGAGCTTCAATTTGATATGAGTTAATCAAATGTCTATAGCTCTTAATTACAAGAATTTCGTTATCTGACACAAATGGGACAATGGTCGAATAATTTTTTCTTTTTGCCCTTGTATAGATCTTTTTTTTGCTGTTTATGTTCAGTACGTCTTCATATAGTTCGATATACTTATTGGAGTATATTTTCCGTGAAGATTCTAAATTCCAGCGAGATGTTAGATTCATATTTTAATCTTGTTATTACAGTTATTTGCTTCTTTGTAAATTGTTTACTATTATACGAACAGAGATGTATCATATATTTTTAATAACTCTTATTTAACTCGTATTTAAGAATGTACGTTCCATCTCATACATTACACTCCTGCTCGCTTGACATTTCCGTATAGACAGGCATTTTGCAAATCTTTAATCTCATGAGGCTTATGTTTCCTGATCTCAACTATGTATCCACTAGTGGAATGATAAAAAATGACCTTATCTTGCGGATAAAGTGATAGCATTGCGTGATTTTCAGGATCTGACGACATGTGTCTTAAATGAATCCGTTCCCATGAAAATAACTCATCAATATCTCCATTAAAATGAAAATTACTACCACATGGGCAAGTTGAATCCCTCCAATTTCCTTCTATATTTTTAAGCCAGATGGTTCCTTTGTCAGGGGATCGCAATATCTAGAAATGTATTATATCATCAACATATATACTATTACTCTGATTTTGTCCTAATATCGGTGATATGTTGCTGACATGGTCTTGGCTCTATACAATATAATAGTCAGTGATTAGTCATTGATCGATTTTCGTTGGATGAGCGCATCATTAAAATCAATACCATTCCAGACAATCTCAAACCCAATCTTTGGGATAAGAGAGGTAATACATTCTTCGGGAATATTGTTTTCTCCTAGGAACCTAACTGCATCCGGTAGTTTTTTAAGCT
This sequence comes from Nitrososphaeria archaeon, assembly GCA_021324715.1. Taxonomy (GTDB): domain Archaea; phylum Thermoproteota; class Nitrososphaeria; order Nitrososphaerales; family Nitrososphaeraceae; genus TA-21. The sequence continues at coordinate 277 of JAJPIN010000163.1, read as the reverse complement.
TATCAAGTTCTGGTAACAATTCATCAATTTTATCGTTAGATATCAAATAATTATCAAGTAACAAGAATCCCCTTAGCCTGTTTTTTATCGCTGTTGTTGAAGCATCATTGTTTGATTGAAGGTTTCTAATTGTCTTCAAAACCGATTCAACCGGAATGTTTTGTTTATCTGATACTTGTTTAAGAAAGATAATTTTATTTTGCTTCTCTTCAATAATGCTTTCTAATTCTTTAACTATTGAATTATTAAAATTGATGGAAATATCATCGATGATTCT
>JAJPIN010000229.1 GCA_021324715.1 Nitrososphaeria archaeon | reverse complement strand
TTCGTCCTGATATGATTTGGTCAATTGCTGTGACTCATTTACGATGTGACTTAGGGCTGAGCGAAAGTATTCTAGGTCCGACTGAGAAGTTGCTATCGCAATTATATCTGAGTTTTTATAACTTTCCCCAATAGTAGAACTGTAGGAATATGTATATGGGAAAATCAAAGTAAGAAGCAAAGCCGCTAATATACGAATTCCATGGGGTTTTGTTGTAGACATTCTTTGTAGGTTCCTATTGTTTCTAAACAAGAGATTGTCCACTTATAAATCTAAATTAATAATAGATATTAATTAATTTTTAGTCACCAATACTAATAATTATCTATGTTAATTGGGCATATCTAGCAAATACAATAACGAAACTGAGCATTTGAAAAAAACCTTATGCAAATGAATAAAACATTTGGCGATCTTCAAAATTTTTAGTAACTTTTTTACGAATATGAATTAGTGGCTGATTAATCGCAAGAAGATTAATTAAGGTATCTTTTGAATTAAAAATATGCCTACATTAGTACACTTCGAAATACCTTCTGATGATCTAGAAAGATCAGAGAAATTCTATGGTCAACTTTTCGGATGGAAATTTGAAAAATGGTCTAATCCAGAGTCCCTACCAGAGGGAATGGAGTATCTAATAATAACGACCACTGATGATAAAGGGAATAAATCTATAGGTGGTGGTATGATGAAGAGACAGAATTCTCAACAACAAGGAATGACAAACTATATTGACGTAAAGTCAGTAGATGAGCATTCAGCCAGAGTGGCACAGCTAGGAGGTAAAGTCATTATCCCGAAAAAACCTGTTCCAGGAATGGGTTATTTTGCAGTGTGTCTTGATACTGAGAATAACACCTTTGGTATTTGGCAAACCGACTCAAACGCCAAGTAATAATCAACCTATCAATGTAGGTTTAAAAGGAAACCCTCTTCAATATTCTTAAAAAGTAATGCATACTAATTGTAGTAACAGATCCAGTGAGACTCACAAAGTTGTAGTCAAATTTCATGAGAGCATTAGTCAAGTTTACTGGCATGCGTAGTATTGACATAGATAAATTAAGAATAAAAACCCAAAAATATCTGAATATGACTGGAATTTGCTAAGCATTTCTTAAGTATTCTGAAATAAACTTTATAGATCTTGGAGATATGTTAATGATCTAGATATTTCTTGGGATATACATTATTATATTCTTACTTCGGATATTAGTTGTGATCATTACTAAGAAGGATAACTTTGTATTATACAGATGGAAATTACAGGTTATCAAAGTTGAGAAATGCGAGATAAAAGGAGGATTGCAATGAACATAGCGGAATCTGAAGCGCCTTATGAAATAACTGCCAAGACTTGCGGGTCCAGGGAGAAAGGGAGAAAAGTGATATATTCTTTTGTCGAATCTTTCCACAATCTTTCCAAAGATAAGAAGGATATAATAATATCAGAAATACATGCTTGCGAAAGACTGAAAAAATACGCAAGAGATGAACTTGATAGACAAGTAATCGAAGCAGAACTTACCGATCTAAAGCTGGCATTAGATCTTTTAACCTAGTACACGATATAGTGAAGATTGAGGATGTTATGATTAAGGCGGTACTCTAAGAAGGCGTAAATAGAAGTCGTAAAATGAATAATTTATTTGTGATGGTAGAACATCCATTATAAAGAATAGCTTGATTCTTGCTAGGCAAAAATGGGTTCTACCTTTTTTCCTTTTTAATAATCCTGTAAAATAGGTCTACCATCACTGGTAGTTCCAGATAATCTATGAGTATAGCAATCCAAGATAGGACATAAGGAATTTCTATAAAACTGTAATTAAATAGGCTATTATATACGACCTCGTCGGTAATCCAGAAAATATGGACAACTTGAACTGCGAGCATGCCTAGAAAGAGATAGTTCTTCTTGGCAGTGGATCTTTTGCTACGTATAAGGTAGGAATAAAAAATTATTGCAGATAGAAGAGCGGGGATTTCAATATAGTCTATTACAACAAATATTGGTAAGAAAGCTTTTGGGACTATGAAGAAACTCCTTCCGAACAACTTTTGGAATACGACGTCAGTGGTGAGCCAGTATAGATGAAGGATTTGGAGAGATATCAAGAAAAAAGTTATTTTTAGATTTAAATTTTCATAACGATGGTAGAGATTAATGAATTTCTGTACCAGGTCAACTTTTACATTAAACCCAGGTCTCATTATAAGAGTGTAAGCTGCATGATTTAAGTAGATAAGCAAAATATCTGAAATAACATAAATTATTCCGTACCGTCCTTAAGTTTGATAGTTTCCTATGAAATCTGAACGAAAAACTTGATTATTATGATAATTTGATTAGATGCTCAATTGATTTTACGAAATCTGTTGTAATTTACATCACAAACCTCACTGAATTGAATATAGAATCATTAGAAAAATCTTATATAAGATAGATACTATTACTAACTATGTTATTTAGAAACGGAATAAAATCGTTAGCTATTCCAGATGTCCTAAAAGATTTGATCTTAAAGCATTCACTTGACAAAAAACAAATCTTAGGTATGAAGGTGGATGATCTAGCCTATATCCTGGAATGTGATTTTGAAACCGCAAAAATAATTCAAACTTCTATAAGGAATTCATC
>JAJPIN010000056.1 GCA_021324715.1 Nitrososphaeria archaeon | reverse complement strand
TGACTATGGCATTTGAAAATGTATTTGAAATAGGTCCCATTTTTAGAGCAGAACCCTCACGTACAAATAGACATCTGTCAGAGGCTACATCTATAGATATTGAGAAAGCATATGCTGATTATAATGAAGTTATGGAAATTTTAGAGAGAATGATTAATTTTTTGTGGGAACAGGTAAAGGAGAAGAACAAGTCACATCTCAAATATCTAAACATTGAACTGCCTGAATTAACTTTTCCATTTCAAAGATATAGATATTCAGATCTAATAGAAAAATTGCAGAAGGGCGGAGAATCAATTGAGTGGGGAGATGACATTTCACAAAAAAAGTTAAGAAATCTAGAGGATGATGAAATGAAGAATTTTTATTTCATAATCGATTGGCCCACTTCAATTAAGCCCTTCTATGTGAAACCAAAAGCTATAGACAAAGAATGCGAATCTTTCGATTTAATGTATGGAAATCTGGAATTATCGTCAGGAAGCACGAGAATTCACGAGAAAAACGAGCTTATTGAAAGAATGAAAAAACAGGGATTAAGCACAGAGGCATTTGATTACCATTTAAAAGTTTTTGATTATGGGATGCCACCCCATTCAGGGTTCGGATTAGGGCTTGAAAGATTAATGATGAGTCTGTGTAACGTTGACAATATCAGGGACGTTGTATTGTTTCCGAGAGACATAGATAGATTATCACCTTAACAAATAATATATCTATATCAAGATGAGAATATTATGATATCAAAAGATGAAATAGAATATCTTGCCAAGATATCTAAAATCAGTCTGACTGAAGACGAAGCTAAAAAATTTCCTGAACAACTGGACAAGACAATTGAATACATTGATATTCTCGACGAGCTTGCTTCCGATCATTCGATCATTCTGGACCTACAGGAAATAAAATTCGATGAGCTCCGAGACGATGTGGTCAGAATGTCTGGAGCATTACCTATAACAAGGAACTTGACAGAAGAAGGTTTCCTAAAAGGACCTAAGATGAAATAAAATGTCAGGGCTACATGATCTACAAGCATATGAGGTAGTTGAAGGCATTAAACAAGGGTTGTTTAGTGCTGAAGAGTACTTTAGTTCTGTAATTAAAACATTAGAGCACGTTGAATCAAGATTGCACTCTTTTATTACATTAGACACGGATAAAGCGCTGTCGTGTGCAAAGGTAATAGATGGAAAACTAAAGGCAAATGAAGACATAGGTCAATTAGGTGGAGTAGTAGTTGGAATAAAGGATAATATTTCTACAAAAGGTATCAGAACTACATGTGCTTCAAAAATATTGGAATCTTATGTTCCTTCATATGATGCTACAGTTATCCAACGTCTGAAACAAAATGGTGCAATAATATTAGGGAAATTGAACCTGGATGAATTTGGTATGGGATCAACCACAGAATACAGTAGCTATTATCCAACTCATAATCCGTGGAACCTAGATTATGTGCCTGGTGGATCATCTGGTGGTTCTGGTGCTGCTGTGGCTGCTGGAGAGTGTACCGTTTCTCTAGGATCGGACACAGGAGGCTCTATAAGATGCCCCGCAAGTTTCTGTTCCGTAGTTGGACTTAAACCAACTTATGGGAGGGTTAGTAGATACGGTTTAATTTCCTATGCAAATAGTCTTGAACAAATTGGTCCCATATGCCGATCGGTTAAGGATGTTGTCATGATAATGAATATAATTTCTGGTAAAGATAATAAGGATGATACAAGTATGTCATCTTCTCCAATTACAATCAATAATAAATTAGAGAAATTTGAGATTGCGATTATAAAGGATTTGATTGACGGAAGTGATGATGAAGTTAAAAGAACTATTTATTCTGCATCTGAAAAATTTAGCGACATAGGATGCATGCTTGATGAGATTTCGATAAAACATCTGAATTATGCGTTACCCTCATACTATACCCTCGCAAGCGCTGAAGCGAGTAGTAACCTCGCTAGATATGATAATATTCGATACGGGTTTAATTTACCAATAGAGGAATATAAATGGGATACTTATTTTAGTGACGTTAGAAAAAACTTTGGGGAAGAAGTAAAAAGAAGAATTTTAATAGGATCATATGTCCTCTCCTCAGGATATTACAGTAAATATTATCTCAAAGCCAGGGGTCTGCGATCACTATTGAAGTTGGAATTGCTTAAATTATTCAAAAAATATGATTTATTGATTGGACCAACAATGCCGATTCTACCATTTAAGTTTGGAGAAAAAATAGATGATCCAATTAAGATGTATCTTGTCGATATCAACACAGTTATTGCCAATCTTGCAGGAATTCCTGCAATATCATTGCCCGTTGGATTTAGTAATGGTCTTCCAATAGGATTACAAATAATGGCCGCGCCCTTTGAAGAACAAAAACTAATCGATGTATCATACGCCCTTGAACAAGCGATTAATATTCAAAGGAGGCCAAAACTAGAATGAGTCAAGTAAAGATTGGATTAGAAATTCATGCGCAGATAACTGAGCTTGAAAGTAAATTATTTTGTTCCTGTCGTGGAAACTATAGAGATCAGAGACCTAATACAAACATTTGTGAAACATGTTGTGGACTACCGGGTACTTTACCAATTATTAATAAAAAGGCGATAGAATATTCTGCAATGACATCCGTTGCTTTAGGGTGTAGTGTTCCAGACAAGATTATATTTTATCGTAAAAATTACTTTTACCCTGATTTGCCAAAAAACTTTCAGATAACCCAGTATAATGTCTATGGTTTTTCAAGTATAGGAATAGGGGGATCGTTTGAACTGGATGATTCAAGAAAAATTAGAATTAGTAGAATTCAGTTAGAAGAGGACCCAGGGAGAATTGCTTATCTTGAAGGAGGCACGAACGCTAGAAACTCTGCTTTGATAGACTACAATAGGGCGGGTGTTGCTTTGATAGAAATTGTCACAGAACCTGATTTCACAAATCCAAAGGAAGTTAGGCTTTTTTTAAATAAATTATCATTAACTCTTGAACATCTTGCCGTTTGCGATACCTTGCTAGAGGGATCAGTAAGATGTGACGTGAACGTGTCAATGAATGGTGGGAACAAGGTAGAAATCAAGAATATTAACTCGTTTAAAGAAGTTGAAAGAGCTATTAACTATGAAATTACTAGGCAAACTAACATGTATAAGCGCAGTATCAAAATAGTGTCCGAAACTCGACATTGGGATGATAGGAAAAAAATTACATTTATGTCGAGAAGTAAGGAGGCAGAACATGATTATAGATATTTTCCAGAGCCTGATATTCCTATGATTGTTTTAGGTGATAAGTTTATTGCTAATATCAGGAATCATATGCCTGAATTACCAAACCAAAGATTCGATCGCTTCGTATCAGGGTACAAACTGTCAGAACATGCATCTAATATTCTCATAAATGATAAGAAATTGGCTGATTTTTTTGAATCCATTCTGAAATTATATTTTTCGCCTGTCGAAATTGCTAACTTTCTAATTACCGACTTTAAGAGTATGATCCTTGATGATGCTGAAAGTACTGGCTATCTAAAAAATATGAAGGTGAAACCAGAGCATATCGCAGAATTGGTCAAAATGATTGCAGCAGATGAGATTAGTAGAATCACAGCAAAAGATATCTTGGTCAAAATATTTGAGAGCGGAATGTTACCATCAGAAATTGTAAATGATTCTAATTCTCTTAAGATCGCTGATGAAAAAATCCTTATGGATGCAGTTGAATCAGTTTTTAATACAGAAAAATCTGCGGTTGAAGATGCAAGAACAAACCATGAAGCAATAAATTTCTTGCTAGGTAAAGTAATGAAGTATACCAGTGGACGTGCAGACCCGAAAATCGCAATGCGTTTGATAAATAACAAATTAAAAAAACCAAATGCGTAGCGTACATCATTATTGTAAAAAGATGATGAATTATGTTCTCTTTCTCGAGTGTCTATAATTACTTACATCATTTTTTTGACATTTGTTCTAATTGATATAATACCATTGGGAGGAACGCACCAATGTCGCTAACGATCCCAATTGCCTGAGTTGTTCCTCTATCTAGCAGTTTTGTTACAACTGCCTGACTGATATCTACTGCAACGACCTTTACCCGTGCAGGAATCATATTTCCCACAGCAATAGAATGTAACATAGTAGAGAGCATAAGTACCATTTTAGTATCCGACAAAATTTCTCTGTATTTGTTTTGTGCGGCTATCACATCAGTAATTACTCCTGGAATTGGTCCATCATCTCTGATTGATCCACAAAGAGCATATCTTACATTATTTTTTATACATTCATACATTATTCCAGATTTTAAAATATTTTTCCTTACCAATTCTTCTATAGAACCCGCTTTAAATACTTCATTTATTGCCTGCATATGATTCCTATGTCCACGAATTGCTAATGTACCATTTTTTACATTCATTCCCAAAGAGGTTCCAAATAGCGAATTTTCTATATCGTGAACAGCCAATGCATTACCAGTAAGCAGTCCGTCAACGTAACCCATTCTTATCATCTTTGCAAAGGAATCTGAAGCGCCAGAATGGACAATTACTGGTCCCGCAGTGACAACTATTTTCCCGCTATTTTTCTTGGTATTATAAATATCCATTGCAATTTTTCTTGCTATTTGCTGGGTAGGTCTTTCGCTAGAACTCGAGCTGCTCATAAATTGAAAAATGTCTACACCTTCCCTTGGGCGTTCCTCAGGTAATACTCTAACTCCTTGTTCACCCGTTACTATTAAATCACCAGTATGGATATCCCTAATTTTTCTACATTCTGCCTTACTGTTCCTAGGGTCTACAACAATACACTTATCCATCATCATATTTTCAACAGTAATCCATTTATTATTCAGAAAAATCTGTGTAGCATTGTTAGTAGTACTGTAGAAATCTCCAGGCATTACCATGTCCTTTGGGGCAGACTTTAGGATGACTTCATTAATTTTAGTTGGCTGTGCACCTTCAATATATATTGATTCTAATAACTGGTCAAGATGCTTTTTATTTTTTCCTGATATCATTAATTTTGCATAGCTCAGTTCATCCTTTTTTTTCCCAACATAAAATTCAAGAACATTAAAATCTCCCTTTAAGTCCATGATCTTGTCAAATATTCTAGTCAAGATCATTGAATCAATAAGGTGACCCTTAATCTCTATAGATTGTTCATATTTTCTTTTCAAGTAATATCAATATATAACAAATCTACTTAAGTCTTAAACTGGAAGTATCACTTTCCCTATATACTCGGTAATGTTTTCATTTTGAATAATATTTTTAATAATCTCATTTTTTCGATCTTCAATAAACCATTGAGCCACAGATTTTGCTATTCCATTTTTATCACATATTGCAATCAGGTATCCATTATCATTCATTACAGTCGTGAAATAGTTTTCTTCTCCAACTGGTTCCCAATTGTTATTATTGTTGTCCTTCAATGCTAAAGCCGGCATGGCCTGATTTCCAGTATATTTATTCAATATCTCTTGAGCTGCTCTAACTCTTTTTTCGCCTATTTTTAAAGCCGTAAAATACTGCATCTATTGGGTATTTGCCATGCTTAAATATTTACCTTTTCTTGTACGACAGGGGTTTAAAGCTCTTTTGAGAATCGTGTAGAAGTCCAGAAACGAAGACTGTTTTCTACCTGTGTTACAAATGCAGAACATAATGATTTAAAAGAAACTGTTCCAAACCAAGTTGAAGCGTAATCATTGCGTAAAGTAGACTTGGGTATCCCTATAGTTTTAGGTCTGTAGAGACCATTGCTATACTAAAGGCTTTGTTTTCGATCTCGTAAGTTTAATTGAGGTTTTCCGAAAATATAGCCTAGATATTGAGCTGATAATTATTCGCATAACACAAGTGCATGACCGCAACAATCATTAATGTTTTCTAGAAACAGTCCGGATATCTCAAGCGTCGGTTTAACAATTTATAAAAATTTAAATCTGGCGGACCATTTTGACTGTCATCAAATAGGAGTTAGGTCCACCAGAGTGCAGCAATTTAACTACTGATTAGAAAATAATAAGATTTCAGTATCTAATTTAAGCAAAGCATAAAAGCATCTCTGATAAACGGAATTTTATTACAGTATAGGAAGAATTACGAATATTGAGTTTAAACTCTAAATTTTTTTAACAACTATGTCAAGCCACTAATGTCTTATCTCTCAAATTTTATTATCATAAATCAGTTGTCCAAAAAATTCTAAAAGCCCAACAAAGGATAAAAAAGTTGTGGAGATGGTCGAAGCTTCTTGTTAAATTATGCTCCCAAAAGAATGAAAAAGTTCAAAAAATGGAGGGACGGGTGGATTGATGCAAATAAAGCGAAGTCCCTCCATTGAATGAGTTTGTACAACATTGTGTTCGACAAATTTTAAATATGTATCAAGCAGATGGTCGCATTAATCCATGGAAATGTAGATCCATCTCCAATCCACATCTCCAACCCACCACTCAATTGGTGAGTAACATGTTTTGCAGATTCAGGAAAAAATAATTAGTTATTGGATTATGGTAAGACTGCTAATAGTCATTGTATACTGTAATAAGACTGACGGAGCGATGGCACTACGTTAACGGCACACATGGGGAAAAAGTGATATCTCATACTACTTCCGGCCATGTTTTAATTGTTTCTAACAAATGGAATCGTGAATTGATGTGCCAATTTCCTATGAGATTAGATTATAATTCTGGAGCGAAAAACTTTAGTGTTACACTAGAAAAAGGAGTGATATAATGTACTTCAAAATCTTATTAGGATTAACTATGACAATCATATTATTCAGTGTTGGAATGGTATTCCAGAAGGCTGATTTTGTGTATGCTCAATTTTTCGAGAATTCAGGAAACAACGGGACAAACTCTTCTGAATTCTCATCAAATTCAACAGAGAGTTCTAACGCTACTGGAATGGTATTACTAAGTCAAAAATTGAACAATGCGTCATTTGGTTATCGTGTTTTAGAAGGACTGATTCAAAATAAAGGAAATGATACTGCCAAATCTGTAATAGTCACATTAACCATTTATGATAAAAATAATAGTATTGTAGGAAGCCAATTTACCTATCCGCACGTTCGTACACTTAGACCAGATCTTAAATCTACATTTAAGATGACATCCTCTATTGATAATTTTAAAGGCATGAAATATTACGAAATATCATTGCAATGGAAGAAACCCGACGGCTCACAGGGTTATCTTGAAAACGCAAAGATTTTCAAGCAAAAACATATCAATAAATCCAAATAGGTGATTGTTACCTAATATTATTTTCTTTGAAAACTGTCTCAATAACTTACTTCAAACTGACTTCAAGCCCGATCTACATTTTAACCCGCTAGACGTCTTAACCCGCTAGACGACGCTAAATTTGAACAAAGTTTAAATCCGGATATTAGTAGTGACCACTGACCCTGTTAGACTCGTAGTTGAATGTCGTTCCCATGCCTGCTATACTTACTACGGCATAGATCTCATCTTTCCCCCAGTCCTCATTCAGGTTCTCTCCAGTAGCGTTACTGGTAAAAAAGAATGTACCATCGGTATTGACAACACCACTGCCACGGGGATCAGCGATCTCATCGTCGGAGATCGGGTCATCGCCCATCAATTTCCACCTTACCTCCTTATTTGCGGCGAATTCGAATCCGGAACCCGAGATCTGTACTTTGTAGTTATCGGGCGAACCTTCAATGGGTGTAATTGAAAGTTTTACTTCAGGCATGATTCGTCTCCATTGATATCTCGATGAATCTAACAGACATTGCCTACACTAAGGTAAACAAGTTTTTTTAATATTTATAGCTCTATGTTTTGTCGCGGGACCTATGCACTTTACTAATACATACCAATCGAAGACCACTTAAGAACATCATCTTAAAGATTTTTCATTTTCTAAACTCAGCATTTTAGAATGGCTCACGTTATCATTTTATCATTCATGCAGACCTTAGACTTTAACTGACTGTAGCCTAAAAGTTTTCACAATCACTTGATTTGGCATCGCCTTCAGCCGAGTTAAAGTCAACAATGGAATCAGTCCCAGAACCACACTTAAATGAGTCTGCTCCTTCATCGCCCTCTAGAATATCATTACCTGAACCCCCGGCTATTTCGTCGTCGCCAGATCCGCCTGTTATTTTGTCATCGCCAGACCCTCCAGTTATTACATCATTGCCGTCTCCACCAAATATATTATCATTAAAACCTCCTCCTCTAATGTTATCATCTCCACCTTGAGCTCTCATGATGTTATTATCCTTCCCTCCTGTCATAAATTCATCACTTGTTGTTCCTAAACAAGGATTACTTGATGAGTTGCATAATATATCTCCTGAAGCGTATGCTATGGAAAAGTTTGAGAATAAAATATGAGATGAGGGAAATATTAACATGAGAGAGGTTGGGATTGTCATTGCAAGTATAGTTAATTTTTGCAAATTAAAGCTAAACATCCTGCAACTGAATGTAATAACCAGTATTTAACATGTGCTTAAGATTTTTCTTTTTATTTTCTAGTTAATATTGTCATCTTTCAAACTTAGTTTTCGCGCATCTAAACTATATCCATAGCTAATGAGTTCTGTACTAAGAGAATAAATGGTAGTTGATACCATTAGAGATCGCTCACCGACAATAGCTTCTCACTTTTACAGGAATAAATTGCCAAATCCCAACCACTTTTGTTAAATACATAATGCATGTTATACGCTCAAAAAATTTCATGAGGTAATGATTTATCATAAATTGGCTTTACTAAATCAAATATAGTCTCTTGATTTAGTATACCTATGAAGTTCTCAAATCTCAAATAAGGTTACGTCAGCCTAACTGCGATTCTTAGTGACTCAGCAGGCTTTGTTACCTTCTTTCCTCGTTTGACACAAGGAATGCTTACTACTAAATAGTCTTGCATTTTTTTTAATATTAAAACATGAAAAAATCAATCCAATGTTGATTTATGCATTGACAGATAACCGGAGTTAAGATATCCAATCTGGAATTTTCAAATACCTGCAATTTATTTTTTTATGAGTTTTACTTATGGAATCAAAGGTAATTTCCCCTACAATAATTTAATGAATGAATAACATACTCCACCGAATTGCATCGATTACAGATCCACGATACATATTCTTTGCAGACAACGCACGCAGAAATAGGTGTCAAACATCCGCCGCACCCTCTGCAAGATCCTCTATCATACATTATATCTCAACCTACCACAATTGTACTTACTTCAAACATACCAGTACTTCTGCCAGGATACTTCGAAATCGAGAAGTGCTATTTGATGAATTTATAATTTCTGCAACGTCCTTCTGAAGGTCTATTGCTTCGAATATTTTTTCTAGTCGACCTTCCGTGTCTCGAAAATAAATTTTACTCATATTGAGCAATTAGTGATCATCTTATAAAATAGTAACTTATCGTAGAGTAAGTTATTGAATGATCAATAAGCAGGTTAATTAAATTATTAAGGGTCTATAATACATCAAACAAT
>JAJPIN010000027.1 GCA_021324715.1 Nitrososphaeria archaeon | reverse complement strand
TCCCCTACGATGTGTTCTGCTATTCTGAAGGCCAAGGCAGATATAGTTAAGGATGGGTTGACCCCTAACGAACTAGGTATAATTGAGCCATCAACTACGTATAGATCATTATAGGGCTGACCTGTAGTAGCATTAAATACCTTACCAAGACCATCTACGACCCCATCATTTACAGTTTCTCCCATAGGACATCCGCCTAAGGGATGTAAAACCCATTGAGCTTTTTGATCTTTACCCCAAAATGGTATAAGTAGGCTATTCAAGCCGTTCTTTCCAACTTTTTGAGCTACCAATTTCATAGTATCTATTATATCTGTAAAGACTTGTTGGTTCAGATCATAGTTGTTTTCCAGGTCCAATTTTCCGCTATTATTAAGAATCAATTTCCCTTTAGCATCATCAACCCCGATACCTCCTAGCATTAGAATTCTTGAGACCCTTTGTTCTGGAGATTGGGAAGACTGAAACAACTTCATGATGTCCAGAATTTTTGCCGATATAAAGTTAGATGATGAACGATTAGCCCCTTGAACCCAGTCTAATAATTTGGACATATTATCGCCTTGATTGATGAATTTAATAATTTCATTATTAAGTAATTCATTTATCATATTCTTATTAGGGAATATAGAACTAGGTTCTTTGTTACTTAACATAAACCCAAAGAACTGTGCAAATAACTCTGCAAACATTTTTGGGATTCCTTCATCTTCAAGAGAAAAAGAAAATTTATTTGTATTTTTGTTTCTAAATCTCGCTATAGATGTCGTTATTGGTCCTCTACTTGCGTCTACATTATCCCTTGTTGGACTTATGACACCGAGCAAATCACCGTTAGTAGTAAACTGCATACCTAATTTGTTACTGAGAGAGAGTTTATTCTTTGAACGTAAGAGAATTTCAGTAGATCCTAATGAACCTGAAGCAATAACCACAGTTTTTGATGATATAGTCTTTATAACATTGATAGGTTCATTCCTATTATCTCTGTATCTTATTTTATACTTGAATTCTGGGTCGGGCTCATTTGCAGTCTTTTCTTCAATGTCGATTACTTCACACAAAGGAAATATGTCAATTGGCATCCCTTTTTCAATTGCACCTTGAAGCTGTTTATTTAATGTGTGTCTTGCTCCAGGGATACATCCTAAAACACATCTTCCTTGTCGCTGGCAAGCATTTGTCTGTTTTGAAAGATTATTAGCTTGAGATATCGTGGGACTATCTATATTGAAGTTACTAGTATTGGGAATTTTTGAAAGTGCAAACGAATTAAATGGAACTTCCGTAATGGAAAGTTTTACATCAAAATCAAACACGGGATGACCATTATGTATTATTGGCTGACCATTAGCATCTATCCTTGGATCATTCATGATATCAACGACGCCTTCTTCTGAAAGTTTTTGTGCCGCACCTTGAAAGACTTTTGCACGGTCAAGATCAAATCTCCCGAGGCTTGATGTAGTGGTAATATTTGAAACTCCAATAAAATTCTCAGCGATTTTGAAGTAATCTAAATCTGCATTACTAACATCGTTTGGATTATCCACATATCTGGCAGCATCAGAACCGTAAGCATCTTGATATGTAAACTTTGTATCAAGTTTTTTCGGATTTGAGGGATCCTTTTGTATTGCCCAATCTTGATAAATTTCTGATTCTGGTTTTTCAGTTACGTTATCGTAAACTAACGAGCCTCCGCCTACGCCACTTGAAGTAATTACATGAACGTTTCTCATCGGTCTATAATCATAAAGTCCTTTTATTCTATTGACTGCCGTTGAATTACCAAATACTCTGAAGACTCCTTCCATATTATCAGGATAAGGCCAGACGTCATATGGCATATCATGAGTTTCTAGATATTCGCGTATGGTTCCTTTACCATTGATCGTATCTTCAGCTGATGACGGCATTTCATGACTTACCCACCATTGACCTCTTTCTAATATGCAAACTTTTTGACCAACGTTAAGAGTTTTATATTGTTTGGCAAGGGTTAAAGAAATAATTGTTCCTCCGAAACCCGAGCCAATAACTATAGTTTCATATTTTTCATCAGGGTTTTTTAATGGAATTAACGATATGGTTATTATTATGCCGTCTAGATTGTGTAAAGGAAGACCAACCCATTCGTTGACATTTCCTTGAACAGTTCTTTTTTTATAGTCATTTTTATAGTTGAATCTGTCTTGATTATCTCTGACCGTCGTGAATTTTTTGACAGTCTCAATTAGAACCAGATGAATGGTCTCAATGCTTATCGGTTTTACTATCTGATCCTGCAACTGAATATCAAAGTTACCGTTTTGATCAGGTGGTAGTGGTTGAGATAGCAATCTCTCGCCACCATCTACGAAATCAAGAACTTTCACTTCCAAGTTGGACAATGGAGCCCCAGTAGAATCTTGAAAATGCCCCTTAACTCTAATCATAAAAAAGGAACTCTCTTGTATTATATAAGCTGTTTGCAGTATCAATCCCCAAGAAATTCGAGGGACTCTGAGTATAAGGTGAAAATGGAGGGTATTACTTATTGGATGGATAATAGGAGCTTTATCAAATACTTTAATTGTGTTGTAAGAAAATTACCAGCTGCATCTATTAGTTTTCCCTTTAATAGAAATGACATGCAGTCACTGTCCAAATCAGGTATAAAAGAATTTTAGCTATTGTTTTATTCTTCATCAATTCAAGTTACTTTCCAAATTGAGCTATTGCAGGAGAAACATACAGTTATATGCTGAGAATGCATTTTATGGGAATAATCTGAACAAGGTTGACGTATCTAGAGACTGGAATAATATCATTAGCATTTTTAATTCTAATTTTAGGTATCTGTAATGCAAATACTTTTGGATTTTCCAATCCCCGGACTCATAACATACATGATCCTTTACTTTATATTGCATATTTGTCAACTAAATCACAGTTGAATTCCAATACAAGTAATGTTGATCAAAATATCAGCATTAAAGAAGGTCAGGAATTTGAACTAAATTTTAAATCAAATCCAACCACGGGATTTGAATGGATACCGGTGTTTGACAAAAATATCCTAAATCAGACATCACACACATTTAGACCAATGTCTGCTCTTGTAGGAGCTGGTGGAACGGATATTTTTACATTTAAGGGAATATCTCCTGGAACAACTACTTTAAAGCTACAATACAAGAGAAGCTGGGAAAAAGATTCTACAGAAGAAAAAGTATTTCTCGTTAAAGTTACCTGACTAAGTTCTTAGTAATAGTCCTTCAGGTCATATCATAAATTCTCCTGTGTTGACCCACTCTTCTTCAGTTATTGTCCAAACGTCATCTGCCAACACATCACCATTAGCTCCGGGCATGAAATATGCATAAGGTAACCACCCGTAACCATGATCGCCCCACGATGTTCCCCATGAATTTCTGAGAAGGAAGCATCCTGTTTTGCTACTACCATCTCTATTGTTCTTTGCT
>JAJPIN010000177.1 GCA_021324715.1 Nitrososphaeria archaeon | reverse complement strand
TGCTTTTGACTCATCCTTTGCTTTTGACTCATCCTTTGCTTTTGACTCATCCTTTGCTTTTGACTCATCCTTTGCTTTTGACTCATCCTTTGCTTTTGATGTCGGTTTAGATTTAGGATAATTCTCTAAAAATTTTATGCTTTCGATTGATGGAATGAATTTAAAAATATCACCGGATATTGCTTTTTTAATAACCTGTAGCCCATCAATCAAAAAGATTTCTTCAGGGATAGTAATCGTAAGTTCGGATTTATTAAAAGCTATTGAAATTTTATCACTATCTACAAATAGCCTCCTTTTGATAAGTGAGGATGCTTTTTCCTGATCAGTTTTTATGATTTTTAAGACATTGACATTGTAATTCAGCGTCTTTCCTGCTAGCCTGTGGTTAAAATCAACTTGGACGCGTCCGGACCCAATAAACCTAACAAAACCGCGTCTGTCGTCGATATCAACTGGGTCTCCTGCTTTTATTTCATCAGCCTTATCACCAAATTTCCTTTGTGGTATCATCCTGACTTTATTTGGATCTCGCAACCCAAATGCCTTGTCAGGAATGATATCAACATCCAATCTATCACCAATTTTTGCTGTTGACAGTACTTCGTCGAGTCCCTTCAATACCCATCCTTCCCCTATCGAGACTAATCTGGGTTCATATTTTATACCTGGATCGTACAGATTAGACTTTTTTGCGTTTTCTTCAATAGTAGTCTCAAAAACTTCATCCGAATCCTTTACTTTAGCAGTATAGTCTATAAGAATAAGTGAACCTTTCTCCATTACCACGAAATTTGCTGTCGAGTTACCATAATATTAAGCTTAACAACTTGCATCTATTGGTTCAGAATTTTGTTGGCTACAGATAATCCATCCTTTATGGGTTGCACACCCAATATTGACATCGATGATGAAATGGCAGAAAGAGTTCTCATAACATGGTAACTACTCACTTCTCCCATGCTTCCTACTCTAAAAACTTTTCCTTTAAGTTCACCAAATCCCCCTGCTATTAGAACTTTGAATTTAGTTGATATCAGTTCTCGAAATCGTTTGTCATCAATGCCAGGAAGATAATTTACCGCTATTACCACGTTACTTCTAGAACTTCCATCGGCAAACGGTGTAAATCCTAAAGCCTCTAGTCCTAAATAGAATGCTTCAGCGCACTTTCTATGCCTCTTGATTCTATTTTCTAGTCCTTCTTCGATAATGATATTCAACGCTTCTTGGTAAGCATAAAAAAGACTTATGGCAGGTGTAAACGGAGTTTCAAAACTCTCATTGTAATATTTGAAATATCTTTTAAGATTCAAATATTGACTTGGAGGTGGATTTTCAATCATGTATTTTTTTGCTTCTTTGCTTATAGAAATAGGTGCTATTCCGGGAGGAGCTGCTAGTGCTTTTTGAGTTGCAGTGAAACATATATCCACATTCCACTTGTCTACAGGTAGTTCGTCACCACCGAGAATTGAGACTGCATCGACAACAAAGTATGCTCCATGAGCCTTACAAATGTCACCTAGCTTGGATAAATATCTCAGAGTCGTACCAGTGGAGGTTTCATTATAAACCACGTATAGTGCCTTGATTTTAGAATTTTTTTCAAATGCCTCTTCCACTTTTTCTATTGGTGGGTTTTGTCCATATGGTGAATTTATCCTGACAGTTTTCCCACCATAATTATCGATGAGATCTGCAAGTCTTGTACTGAACTCTCCGTTAACCGGTATAATAACGGAATCATCCTTTTTAATTAAATTTACTACTGAAGCTTCAACAGCACCAGTACCCGAAGTCGTTAGCACCACAATGTCATTCTCCGTTTCAAATACGGTTTGTGTTTTACTTATGATATCCTTGTATAACTTTCTAAAATCGTCGCTCCTATGGTTTATCATGGGTGTTAGCATTGCATTAATAACCCTATTTGGAACATTAGTAGGGCCAGGAAGCATTACAAGATACTCCAATTACATCCATGAAAAGAATATAGCCAATATTTATAATTACGTAAAAATTTGGAAAGAGACATAAATGATTTTATTGCCATTAATTTATGCTACGTGCGAGAAAGATTCTTGATTCTATTGTTGCTGATGGAATTAATGCATTAATGGTTTTCAAACCAGAGAATATTTTCTATTTGACAGGTTTCTGGGGAGAGTCCGTAGCAATATGCTCACGCGACGACACCAAATTGATTGTTCCTAAGTTAGAAAGCACTAGGGCCTGCAATGAATCAAGAAATTCTGAAATTATTACAACTGAGCGCGGGCCAGGACTAATAAAGTCAATAACACCTTACTTATCAAAATTCAGGTTTTATTCTGATTGTAGTGATTATGAAACTATCCGGTCTATTTTACCGTATACGGATAACAGTAATTTTGTCTTAGATGATAGTCCATTTCGTAGTTCAAGAAGTATGAAGGATGAGTACGAAATTGAAAAAATAAAGGAGGCATCAAAGATAATTGATAAACTTTACGCAATATGTAATCAAGAGATAAAGGCAGGAGTTACAGAAAAACAACTTCAATCAGAACTACTCTATCAAGCAATGAAGCTTGATGCAACCTCAGTGTGTTATCCCTATACATTAAATCCATTTATTATTGCGAGTGGAACAAATAGTGCTCTACCTCATTGCGAAACATCAAATAGACAATTTGTTGCCGGTGATTTCATAGTAGTGGATTTAACAATAAGGTATAAGGGATATATTTCGGACGCTACTCGTACTTTTGCCCTGAATAAAGTAAGTCCTGAGATGTGCGAAGTGTATGAACTTGTCAAGAGATCTCAACAACATGGACTAGAACATGTAAAAGAAAGGATTGAATGCGGAGAGGTTGATAAAGCTTGCCGTAATCTGATATCCAGTGGAGGATATGGAAACAAATTTATACATTCTACCGGTCATGGTGTTGGTTTGGAAGTTCACGAACAACCATGGATACGTCAAAATGACTCAAATAAGTTATTAAAAGGCATGGTTGTCACCATTGAGCCGGGCATATATGTAAATTCGAAGTTTGGTGTTAGAATAGAAGATACTATTGTGGTTAACGATAGTATCAACAACAACGAAATTGCTTTGACCAAATTTACCAAAGAGTTACTAATTTTGTGACCATAAAAATTAATCAATATTTAGCTTTTTGCAGACAAGATTTACTATATTTCCAGCTATTTCCCTCTTTGATTTAAGCGGAAGATGGATTACGTTCTTATCTTTATCTATTAGGTAAACCTCATTAGTATCAGAACCAAAGTCACATCCATTTCTTGAAACATCGTTAGCCACAATGAGGTCACCCTTGCACTCTTTAAGTTTATCAGAAGCTTTTTTTATCAATAATTTGTCTGAAATATCATATTCAGCTTTAAAGGCGACCAAAAAAACTTTCTTGTCAAACTCTTTTATTCTGTCAACAATTTTTATGGTTGGTACAAGTTTAATAGTCTTACTTCCATTTCGAGTATCCATTTTGTAAGCTCTTTTCTTATTTGAATGTGGAACGGAAAAATCTGCAACTGCGGCAGCATGAAAAATAACGCGTTGTTTTCCCCCTAGAATCCTTTCTCTTACAACTTTATACATTTCTTCAGTAGTCTTGATTCTTATAATATTCATATTTGGATCATCTGGAATATTCAAAGAACCGTGACCATAAACCAGAGTTACATTAAACCCTTTATCCAAACATTGTTGCGCTATATTTAATCCCATTTTTCCTGTACTTAAATTGGTCAAAATTCTAACCGAGTCAATGTACTCAACAGTTGAACCTGCTGTTACCAATACATTTTTCTTTGACAAGTCCCTGTCTATTTTATTTCCAATTTTATTAATTACAAATTGGAGAACACCTTCTGCTGAAATTACTTTTGCTTTGTCTTCTAATATCAATGGTTCTAATATCGATATACCTAATGACTTTAATTTTTGGATATTTTCTGCTATTATGACATTGTCATACATAGCCTCATGCATTGCCGGAGCTATTACAATTGGTATCCTTGATCCGAACGCTACACTCAAAATAGTAGTTACTGCATTATCTTCGATCCCATTGACAAATTTTCCTAAAGTGTTGGCTGTGCATGGATATACTATGATAAGATCCGATTTGCCATAATTCGCAAGTGCAATGTGTTCCAAATCTGAAGTTAATTTTGTTATAGTTTTGTTTCCAGTAGCCCAATTCATTATTTCCTTGGTTAGTAACTTAGATTCGGTTGATTTTGACATCACCGGATACACATCAGCTCCATTGCGCATCAGCAATCTACTAAGATCAATTGCTTTGTATGCAGCCACACTTGCAGTGATGCACAAGACAATTTTCTTTCCTTTCAGAATATTACCGTCTAAACCAATAATTTCTTTTGAAGGATGTCCTTCATTTTGAGAATTCTCATTTGTAGTCATAGATAAACCTAAACCCTCTTTAGCATTTTTTTTAATTGCGCGTATTCTTCCTCAGTCATATGATATGTATGTCCTTCTTGTGGGAACTTTCCCGATTTAATTTCATTATCGTATTCCTGTATTACGTCAAATATTTGGTCTGCCATGTTTGTGTATTTTTTGACAAATTTAGGCTCCATATCATTGTATAGACCCAACATATCATGAATAACCAAAACTTGTCCGTCTACATAAGGACCACACCCTATTCCAATTATTGGTACCTTAACAATTTGAGTTATTACTGATGAGACTTCACTGGTAACTTTTTCAAGCACAATGCTAAAAACTCCTGCTTCTTCTAAAGCTCTTGCCTCTCTTATCAACATAACTGCATCTTCTGCTGTTTTGCCTTGCAAACCATAACCTTGATGCAAGGGAGTAGTCTGAGGTTTTAGTCCAATGTGTCCCATTACAGGAACACCAAGACCTGTTAAATTTTTGATAATATCAACAATTTCCCATCCGCCTTCTAATTTAACTGCATCACAGCCACATCTCAAGAATTTAAAGGCGTTTCTAACCGAATCTGATATTCCAGTTTGATAAGATCCAAATGGCATATCAGCAACTATTAACTGTCTTGTTATCGCATTTGCTACCCCCTTACAATATGTCATCATTTCTTCCATTCCTATTTTTCTAGTCGAATCATAACCCAACATGACTGTAGCCGCACTATCACCTATCAAAACTATATCTAATTCAGTCTCATTGCAAATCCTAGAAATAGAATAATCGTAAGCTGTTAACATTGATATCTTTTCCCTGTTTTTTTTCTTATCCAAAATTTGAGAAATTGTAACCTTTGATTTTTTTTGCTTTTTCATTTTAAATTCCCTT
>JAJPIN010000247.1 GCA_021324715.1 Nitrososphaeria archaeon | reverse complement strand
AGGACTTCCAAGTGCCCTATCATACTTGGCAGATCGTATGTGCAGTAATAGGTAAAACCACCGACCGTATCAGCCTTGAATGTAAATGTTGCATTCTCCCCACCAGCCAGATCGTGATTCGTCTTGTAGGGTGATTGCATAGTGAATGTGTGTCTATCTTTCGCTTCGTCTGCAGTATTGTAGAAATGAATTGTTACATTGTCCCCCTTGTGGACTATAATGTTTGTTAATGTATACACCGCAACTGGCACACCAAGTTTCGCTTCGTCGGCATTTAGTTCTTGGGTAAAGATATAATATTCATTTGGCTTTACTCCTGGTGCGCTAACCTCTGTGACCGATGACTGGGCGGATGCCATTATGACGGTTGGTGCTAGAAGCGTCAATCCTGAAATAACTATCAAGGTCATGGCAGCCACTTTGATTCCTCTTTTTGCATCTAAATTCTTTGTAAACATCATTCTCCATGTCTATATGTAGACATTCTAATAAACTTGAAAAACGTGCTTAATGACACGGAAATAATGACGACATATCGCAAATGAATTGAAAGTTTTTAAAGAATCAAATCAATGACTAATGCACTACGGTTCAATAGTAAAAGTCACATGTGTGGGACGATTTGCCATTCATTGACGTCCCGCACAGACCATTTGCATTGCATAATTAATACTGAGAATTAAGACTGCTCATTTCTCAAAGGGCCTGAAGTTTGTCCTCTGCCTGACTAATCAAATGCAGAAAGAAGAATATCATCCATCTATAATAGCTGCTAAAAGCTTTTTGAGCACCAAAAACAGAGAAAGGATTAGATGAGTAGGAAATCTAAAATCGGATGATACTAGCCTTACCTATGGTGTAATAGAATAATTAGAAAACCATATAGCATCAATACGGAAAATTGGACACCTTTACTCGTGTTAATTATAATTATTATTTGCTTTATACTATCACAAATACAAACTACATATGCCTTTACCTTTAACAATGTTGATTCCACGAAACTCCATCTATCAGATGCACAGAAGTCGTTACCACCGTATGGAGTCAAAATAGATAGGCTTTTACTATATAGCATGTATAGCATAGCAATCATAATTCTAATTCTTACCAGGCTCAAATGGATTAAACATGGAAGAAAGGTAACGAAGCCGAAAATTATAGTCGAGTCCATTTTCTTTTTGGCTTTAAGTTCTATTGTAATCTTTGAATCCCACTATCATGTTCACGTCCCAATTTTGTATCTTGGTCCTTATCTGATTGTGTTTTTTGGTTTACAACAATATTCATATTTGCATTCAAATCGCCTCATGTCGTTCTGGAAGGAATCCAAGTCTGCTTCTATTTATGTAAAGGGTGCAGGACATATACATGCTGTGTTTGTAATAGGAACAACATCTCGTATCATAATATCTATCTTGTTTATTGGTAGTTTGTTCGGCTCAAGCCGACGGGGAATAATTTATGCTAGTGATTCTACAGTATTCCTTGCAACCATAGTATTTGATTTGCTTTTAATGATTTCTGTCGGCTTGTTAATAGGAATAAATAGAAGGATACTCATTCGATACAATTTAATCAATGAAGGAAGAGAAAACATTTCTGAAAAGTAGATCACGAGGCGATAAGACAGTAAGTTTTATTTTCACTAAATTCTAAAATTTAGATTACACTATGCTAGATATGCAATCAGAGCCATTCGTTATTGGTGGCCAAAAAATTGTTAATGTTAACATATCAAATGATGCCGTGATATTTCTAAAAGAATGTGTTAATGGGTTTATTGACGGGAAATTTGGTGACCACGATGACCCCAGGCAAAAGAAACTTGGACAAGAGTTAGAGGAGGACTTGCATCAAGTATGGAAGGCCCTTAATCCCAGCTGACGTTTTACTTGAAATCAAACTGGTGGCGGAATATCTGCCATTTCACGAGGGAAAGGTGGCAGACGATGATTGGAGATTAACTCACCAAACATGAAGAATGATAACTGCTGGACATTAAATGTCCAAGCTCGGTTTAAATCCGCACTCCCATAATTACTCTTGGATAATTATTAGGGCGACAAATTTTTAAGATAAAATTTCTTATTAGATCAATAAGATTTTTCAACGAATTTCTCCCGATTCTGAAATTATTTTACAGAAGATAACCACTATATAAACAAAGTTTAACAATAAATAAGTCCAATAGTAGTTTGTTTTCATCATGTATAGATCAAGACACAAGGAAGATCTTGATAGACGTACATTGAATTTCCTGTCTTCAATTGAAATCGACGACAAAATTCTCTTCTATGATATCTTGTGTAGCAAAGCTCATGTAATAATGCTTTACAAGATTCATATACTGAACAAGTTTGAATTTGCAACTATAGTAAACGGGTTAGATCAAATATTACGTAATCCAGAAAGATTGGTCAGAGAAGGATTTGAAGATATTCATGAAGCCGTTGAAGCACACCTAATTGGCAAAATTGGGGTTGATATTGGAGGCAAAATCCAAACCGGAAGATCAAGAAACGATCAGATTGTAACTGACATCAAAATTAAAGCAAGAGATGATCTAATTAGTATAATTTTTCATCTGATTAATTTGATCAGATTACTGCTAGAAAAATCTGAAGAAAATTTGGATTCAATAATGCCTCTTTACACACACTTGCAACAGGCACAGAATGGAAACTTGGCCCACTATTTGCTGTCATACTCGGAGAGTCTATTACGAGATGTGGAGAGATTGTTCTCACTTTACAAAAGAATCAATCAATCCCCCTTGGGCGCTGGTCCGATAGGAGGATCGCTTTTGCCTCTTGATAGAAAGATGACAGCTAAATTGTTAGGTTTCGAAAATATTGTATCAAATACTATTGACGCAACTTCCTCAAGAGATTTTATGATCGAATTTCTTTCAGATATATCCTCCATTATGATAACATTAAGTAGATGTGCTGAAGACCTGATTATCTGGTCTTCTGAGGAATTTGGATTCATTGAAATTGATGAGAAGTTTACATCCACATCTAGTGCAATGCCGCAGAAGAAAAATCCCGATCCTCTGGAAATGATAAGATCAAAAACAGCACTAGTGATCGGAAACCTTACAAGTGTAATGATAATACTCAAGGCACTACCTTCAGGATATAGTAGAGATTTGCAGGATACAAAGCTTTCATTTTGGAATTCAATTGATACGGTATCCTTATCCTTGGAGATAGTAACTGGCATTATTGCTTCCCTAGTCGTGAACAAAGACGTCATGGCCACAGCTTCAAACGCCAGTTATGCAACAGCATTCGATGTAGCTGAAGAACTTGTCATCAGACATAAAGTGCCTTTCAGAACTGCTCACAAATTAGTCGGAGCACTTGTCGCTAAGGCGATACAGAACAAAGAAGAGGTACCATTCAAGTCTTTATCCAATTCAGATGTTAAATTAATTTTAGAAAAGATGAAACTAAGCATGCCTCCTGCCAAAGTAATTCATATAATAAAAGATATGACTCCTCAAAAATCAATAGCAAACCGTCGTTCTGAAGGATCACCAAACCCACGAAAACAAATGAAAACCATAAAAAAATACAGAATATTACTGGATAATTACCACAATCAAGTACAGAGTAAGAAAAAAAACATTGAATATGTGCAAGAAAACATAATAGCTGTGATAAATCAAATAAAAACCAAAGCCAATTCTTCGCTATAATACCGGTTGCCACACCAATCTGGTTTCATACTAATATCATAGATGGTATTGACAGACCTCCGTAGGTAATCTCGGAATTGACTAAAAAATTTCCTAGACTAAATAAGTAAGCTTACTAAAAGTGATTTTTGTACATGGAGTCTGTTTTCTGCCTCATCCCAGACAACTGATTTTTTTCCATCTATAACTTCTGACGTTACCTCCTGCCCCCTTTTTGCTGGCAAACAATGCAAGAAGATTGCGTTGTCTTTTGAGTAACTCATAAGCTGATCATTTACCTGGTACTTTGGAATAAAAATTGATTTTCTTTTATCTACTTCTTTTTCTTTTCCGATAGAAACAAATGTATCTGTTACTACAACATCTGCGTTCCTTACTGCATAGACTGGTTCGCGTACAATAGTAAAATCAGTTTGTTTTAATTTTGATTCATGTGTTACTACTTCAAGTACATGCTGTGGAGGTTCATAACCCTCTGGTATTGCAGCTCTGATATTTATTCCCACTTTAGCACATCCCATTAACAGATCATTACACACATTATTCCCGTCTCCGATCCAAGCCAGTGTCAATCCTTTAAAGCTCTTCTTGTATTCCAATATCGTCATCAGATCAGCCAGACTCTGACAGGGATGATATAAATCAGATAGGCCATTAATCAATGGAATTTTACAATTTTGTGACAATTCAATAATTGTGTTATGAGAGTGAACCCTTGATACGAGACAGTCTACGTAAAGAGAGATTGTTTTCGCAGTATCTTGAATAGATTCTCCTCTAGATAATTGAAGATCATTAGCATTTAGATAAATTGTATTACCACCCAATTGGTACATCGCAGCTTCAAAACTCAAGCGAGTTCTAGTAGATGGTTTTTCAAACATCAGGGCAAGTGTTTTTCCGGCTAGAATTTGATTGTTGTTCCCATTATCAGACTTTTTCGTTTTAAATTCAATTGCCTGTGAAATCAAATAGCGAATCTCATCTTCACTCAAATCTTCAATAGAAGTCAGATATTTCTTACTTAAGGAGATCATTTATATCATCATCGGTTAAATAAACCACTTCTTCGCTTTCGTTTTTACTTTCAGTTTTCTCCTTGTTCTTATCTCTTCTAGTTCTGATATCGGCCTGAGATTGCGTGTTACTATCAACCAAATCGTTCACCTGCCCATCTTTGAAAAGCTTGTTGAAAAACGATCCTTTTTTTGGTTTTGTTTCGCTTGTTTCCTTACTTATTCCCCCCTTTCGATGCTCTTTATCATCATTCAATTGCTCAGCAATCAACTGGTCTTGATTACCAATATCATTTGCCTCCGACATTATTGCTGTCGGCGTTGATATTGCTTCCTCGTCCACCACATATTTATCAGTGTCTTTATTCGTACTATCGTCTATTGCCATATGAGTCGGGGAATCTATATTTGCATTTTCAGTCAATTCGTTTATTCTGCTGCTATCAGCATTTGAGGCATGCTGTTCTCGCTCGTCATATGTACTTTTTTCATATACCCTACCCTTGAAAATGGAATTAAGATATCTCTCATGGTCAAATTTATCCAAATCATCGTATCCTTGTCCTATACCTAAATATAAAATAGGCTTATGTGTTAAATAAGTAATTGATATGGCTGCACCACCTCTAGAATCAGCATCGCTTTTTGTTAATATCGAACCATCAAATTTGGTGTATTCAAAAAATTCACGGGCCTGGTTTACTGTATCGTTTCCTGCCAAAGAATCGCCCACAAATATTCTCATATCAGGTTTTATAACTCTTATAATCTTACTTACTTCTTCCATGAGGTTCTTAGATGTTTGCATTCTACCTGCCGTATCGATCAAAACGACTTCAACATAATTCTTTTTTGCGTGTTCTAATGCATCTCTAGCAACTGCCGATGGGTCTGCTCCGTATCTTTGGGAGATTACTTTAACATTAAGATTGTTACCATGATACATTATCTGCTCAATAGCTCCTGCTCTATGTGTATCTCCAGCCGCTAGAACAACTGAGATACCATGATCCCTCAGCATCTTACAAAATTTAGCAATAGTTGTAGTTTTGCCAGTGCCATTGATACCAAGGAATATAATGGAATAGGGACCTGCTTTTGATTTTTTCTTTTCCAAAATAGATTGGACAATATCTGTCCTGTTATTGGAGGACAAAAATAAATCATGTAAAAACGTATATAATCGCGTTGTAATTAACTCATCAGATTTTTCGTTACCTTCCAACTTCAAATCCAATATTTCCATTTTTATTTTTGATGTCATTTCTTCAACGATTTCATGAGCTACATCATTTTCCATGAGACTAATTTGCAAATCACCTAGTATAGAATCAATCTCTTTTTTAGAAATTGATTTTTTACTAAGATTCTTTGCAGTTTCAGAGAATATTTTTTTTAATTTTTCAAACAAGCGTAGTGCAGTCCTGCCTGCTATGAATTTGAAGTTCTTTGAGATTTTTGCATTTCGGCATTTATCTCCTCTTGAAGCTGATTCATTCTAATTGCTATCTGTTCTTTTTGCGATTGTAATTGTTTTAACGCAAGCTCGAACTCCTTGATTTTTGTCTCAACATAATCTCTCGTTTTGTCTTTAGGCTTTTCAATAGTAACGCCCGATCCTACATTCACAAACAGATTCCTTACCTGCGGAACTGTAACCTTAAGATAAATTCCAATGCCTATTGGAACAAGGGATTCTTCTTGATTAGGCGACGATAATTCTTGAATCGCCTCGGAAGCCAAATGGGCTTCAGTAAAAAGTCTTGACAACGTTGATTCCTTTGTTAGAATATCATTCATATAAGCTTCCAGGATCTTCGATTGTTGAACCATTTCGTTGATTTTTTGTTCAGTTGAAATTTGGTCTTGAGGATTATCTCTGGAGTTCATCTTACTATATTTTCTGAGTAGAATACGGGCATATAACTTTGACTAAAAATGAACCTACCTAGTATGGATAAGTATAACTTAACAAATTTTCATTTAGGTTTGTCCTTTCTTGAAATGATGTAAAAACCATGAGCAGAAATCAAGAAGGCTGCAAGGGACATCTTAGTGGCAAATACCAAATTCCACGGAGTTTGTGGATTTGGGTATGCTATACTGATAGTATCCAAATTTATGTGTCCTCCTAAGGCATTAATTGTTATTAAAGAACTCCATATCACAAAATTGTAAACAAACTCATATAGCGAGACTACAGCTATCGCAAGGACAATTATTTGCAGGATAGCGCGAAGTGCCGGAGAAACTTCCTTTACTTTGTCTCCTCCTAATTTGGTAACGCAATACCATGATACAACGGATACTATCATCAAATAAGTAATTAGTTTTGAGAATCCTTTAAATGGAAATTCTGTCTTTACTAGAATCTCACCTATTACAATTTTTCCTGTGGATGCGTATTCAACTATGCTTTGATACAGTGCGTAAAATGTAATTGCAGTCATCGAGATAGCAGATATGTAGAAAACTATAAGATATACCGATCTGGCACTTGTCCTTTTTTCGGTTGAATAGTACATAGCGCTTTGTAATATCTGACAAAGGGTATCAAATATAAAATTATACTTGTAAATGCAATTAGTCGTGGATTTAACCCTTCTAAATGTAATTATTTCAACTAAGATTAAATTCATTCTCTCTATTTGTTGATATGACTTGATATTACCCCAAACTACATGACAATAGAAACATATTCTGTTCAATTATCATAATCTAATAAATGCGAGTTATAATATGCACACATAAAGCAGACATAGATGGTCTATTTTCTGCTTCTGTTGCCTTAATGAAATTTCCTCAATCTAGTATTTCATTTTATGATTACGGAGTGAAGAGCTTTGAAAAAATGTTTGAATACATAAAATGTGAATCGAAAAAGACAACTGGCGGACTCGCGATAATTTCAGACCTTGGCATTAATGATAAGACTATATTCAGTTTATTCGAAGAAACAATCCAATACCTGAAAAAGAGACGTTGGTCTGTAATATGGGTTGATCATCACCCGTGGGACAGAAAATTATTGAAATCAGCACGAAAGTACGCTAAATTGTTTCTTAATTCGACCGGAAAAAAATGTGCAACTGAAATCATGTATGAAAAATTCATGTACAAGAACAAAATTGCAAAACAGCTTAAGCTGATAGCTCACAGCTCAGATTTTATGACAAACCTTAAGAACCATGATTCAAGGCTCTCTGAGTTAATACATTATTATCTGATTAGTGAAAATTCCAGACAAAACTTGGAATCATTAGTTGAAAAGGCATCAAGGGGGATATTATGGGATTCGGATATGCAGAGTGAATATACAAAATTCATAAAAATTAGCGATTTTCAAAAAAAAGAATCTTTGAAAACTCTAACAATTTTGAAAATTCTGTCATTTAATGTGGCTTTTGTTTTTACATTCCCTTACGTTCAAACGAGCCTATTTTCTCATGAACTATTTACTAACAGGAAAATTGACCTAGCAATGCTCTTTAATCGAAGTGGAAAAGTTAGCATCAGAAGAAATACAGATAAAATTTCATGTAGAAAAATAGCATCTCTCCTAGTTGAAGGTGGAGGCCATGAATATGCATCAGGGGGAAAATTGAAAAGCAATCCGAAGGATGTAAAGGGGTGCATAGTGGAGCTAAAAGATGCGATAGTGAGAGCACTAAGCTAATTTTGGATCGTAGAATAATCTAATCTTGGGGGCCTCAGATCTAGTGATATACGAAATTTCAGAAAAACAAATAAATTTCAATCCAAACAACAATAACTATGGAAAATGAAAAGATAATTGGTAATGTGATTTACGAATGTATGAGATGTGGTACTCCGGTTTCTAATGAAGAACTTTCCAAGCTACCTGAAATAAAGTGCATT
>JAJPIN010000123.1 GCA_021324715.1 Nitrososphaeria archaeon | reverse complement strand
CTACACAACAAGAAGGATCCGACAGCCTGATGTTGTACGTCTACCTGTTCGGTTTGATTTTGATGGTGAATTTCCATATGTAGGCGGGATGAACCTTCTTAAATCCACAAAATTTAGAAATGTTTTGAAAAATAACAAGTTTGCAATTGTAGTTGATAACTTGAAAAGTATCGATCCATGGGATCCATGAGGAGTAAGGATCTATAGCACTGCTGATATAGTTACTCATCAAGGAGGTTATTTGGAAAACACTGACCAACCAAATCCTCAATATATCAGCGTTAAGCCCAAGAAGTGGAGTTGTGTAGCTGAAGAACCTGTACTTGTACAAGGAAAATTCAATGTCAAAAAAGCAATGACATAATAGTTATTAAAGATAAGTGAAGACTTCGTATTTCGACCCGGATTATACACTGGTTAACCAATTAATGATAATGAGTTCCTTTCTACCATAACGTTTTCTAATCGTCAAAGTGGATATACATATCCACTGTAGTAGATGAAATCATTAGGAATATGAACTGTACAAGACCTAAAAAAATGCGCTTACTACTTTTGCATAACAATCCTATTAGCTAACCTGATTCTGGGCCGAAGGGATATGATTGATTATTCATTAGGAACACTATTATAGATTCTAAATAGTACGTGGGTTTACTCTTGAATCCTCTTTACTTAATTCTGTAAACTCCATCGAATTAAGAAATTTTATGAAGTTGTAACAAATTGTCGGATGACAGAATGCTCTACTATTAATAGACCTACAAACTCAATTCATCAATATGGGTGCAGATGTTAAGGGATTTGATGATATCCAAAAACATTTGAGGGACTTAGCAAGTAGTGCAGATCCTAATACCTTCAATGAATGGGCGAATCGTATCGGAAGAACTGCAAAGGAAATATGTAATGATCCAGACTGCAAACGTATCAAGTTGATTAAAGATGAATATGGTAAAATAAAGTTCCAATTTGCAGATAAGGAAGCAGTAGATTGTGTTATTCAGGCTATCAAAACACATCTAAACTCAATGCCCAAGACGCAACAAGTAATATTCAAAGGATTTACTACAGAACTTGAAAAAATAAAGATTCATTTTTAAGTTTAGAATTTGATTTTAGTCCTAATGAAACCTATTTCTTTTCTGAGCCTTATTTCAATGTGTCTAAATTATCTATAAGAGGTTCCGCGAACTAAGATCACTCAGTACGTTATCCCTAGTAAAATTAAGATTACTCCCCCAAAAATAAAAAATCTCCGATTCCTGGAGGATATAGAAAGAGACATATCTGCTTGGTCCCAAATACCAAAAGGGTTCACTGCTTGGTAAGAAAAATCAATAACCCTTTCCATCATTCTTCATTGAAATAATGAGTCTATTACTACGTGGACAATTGATCTAGGGCTATTTTCAAAAAAATAGGTCATTATTCCCTGCAGAAGCCAGGTATTTTTTCAAATAAACTGTCTAAGATTTCCTTGTTTCGTTTGACTTCAGCGAGTTTGAAAATAGACGAAATTGTTCAAACACTTGTAATTGCACGCTCTATTTATTAACAGTAAGTAAACACAGCGAATACTTCATAAATATTAAAATTGATGCGGAATTACAATTTTATTGACAGAGAATGTGGTATAACCATTGAGCAAAGTAAGTATGCCGGCCAAAATTTTTGGAACCGTTGTATCTCATGGATTAAAAGGAAGAATGTTAACAAAGAATGAACTCCAAATGTTGACGGAATCAAGGGATATGGATGAACTTGTAACAAGGATGAAGAATACGGTTTACCTTGATGCGTTAGCAAAACTTACAAAACCGTATACAGCAGAAAAGATCGAAAATGCGTTAAAAGAATATTTAGTAAATACACATTCCAAAATGGTCAATATCTCTGGGGGAGCTAAAATTCTCAGTGCATATTTTGTAAAGCATATTACATGGAACCTGAAGATGATTTTAAAGGGTAAAGCCCTTGGCAAGTCATACGATGAGCTATTGCCCAAAATAAATCTAAGAGCAGAGGAACTGGTTGGTCGACGTGATCTTGTAGTTAAAGCACTCGTTTCAAAGAATTTGGAGGAGGCAATTTCTTCAATCTCCGGAAGTGAATTTGCAGATGACGTTACTAAAGCAGCTGCTATATACAAAGATAAAGGAGATGTCAGGATTTTTGATGTCTATCTTGATCATGTTTTCTATTATGATTTAGGTAGAGCAATGAATACTGAAGCACAATCAATGGATGCAAAGAACATTGTTTCCGTTGACATCGATTCCTATAATGTGCTTGCTATACTTCGCGGAAAATTTTGGAATCTGTCTCCTGATGAGATAAATAATTTGGTGGTAACCAATACTTCCAAGGTAACAAAGGAAACC
This sequence comes from Nitrososphaeria archaeon, assembly GCA_021324715.1. Lineage (GTDB taxonomy): Archaea > Thermoproteota > Nitrososphaeria > Nitrososphaerales > Nitrososphaeraceae > TA-21. Next base: position 714 of record JAJPIN010000123.1, on the reverse strand, counting down.
ATCCAAAAAATGATAAATGCTGAGAAAATATCAGAAGCAATTGCAGAATTGTCTAATACGGTATACAAAGACATAGTTCCACAAAATCCATCAAGCGATATAGACTCGATATTACAGATAGAGAAGGGGTTTGAACTAATTGGACTGAAGCGAGCAATATCAGCCTTTAAAACTATGTTCAGTGTGGGCATCGTACTTGCAGCCCTAAAACTGATTATGGTGGAGGTTAGAAATCTATCAGCAATAGCCTCTGGAATTGAACAGAAAATACCCGGGGAAACAATATTATCAAAGTTAATTAATCTCAATTAAGATTCCTTTATTACACATAACGTCCAGATAACTAAAAGGCATCTGTTTTAATTGAAGATAAATCCAAATTAATTTAGTATTGACAAAATATTTTTTGTTTAAATAGCAAAAGATCTTTCAAGTAGATTGTTTTTCCGGCCAGACAAGTTTTGAATGGAACATCTTTGGAATTAATTTTTTAAATTCGACTCCATCATCCTTATACCATTTTGGGAACCATTCATAAAGATGCAACCTAATTGTCTGAATATATACAATTAAGCCTTCAATAAGCATTATTCCTATATTGCCCCCGATGAGTACAGCTAATCCGCCTCCACTGTCGTATGATTGATTAACCGTTACCAATAAGGCAGAATGTACTAGTAGCATGATTCCAATCCTAGTATAACTAATCACATT
>JAJPIN010000139.1 GCA_021324715.1 Nitrososphaeria archaeon | reverse complement strand
GGAGTTAAAAACAGTCGAGTATTTTTGATAAAACTATTGAGGCAAGGTACTTAAATTCAACTCTTTTTCCCTTTTTCTGCCATCGAGCTGATATTTACCGCATTATTGCAAAAAAAGACCCATTTAGTAATAATTCATGCTTTTTCAGTGCATCCAATATACTTATTTAAAATTTCAATTGTTAATGCTCATCTATATAGTCGATAAATTTAATTATTATTCATTATACTAGAAACTGGATGCTTACTAGCACTTCAAAATATATCACTATTGCTACCGTACTTTATCTAGTTGCATTTTTTGCTTTTGCTTCAGGATTGGTAAATTCGATAATTGAAGGTAGTCGAGCAAGAGGAATTATTATTCCGTCTAGATCAGTACAGACTATAGGTGAAACTAGTGTGACCGTTGTGATACTATTTATGGGGATGTTTGGCGCATATTTGCTTTATAGTTCGGGTAAAGCAGCATCATCAAGGAGTCAATGGGGATTTTTAATTGGAGGTTTTGGAGTACTCCTTATTTCATTGATTGTGGGTTTCACCATTATCAAGATTAAAATGGGTGCCTAAGTCCATCTTAGAACCTTATCTTTCAGTATAAGATTTTTTTGATTTGTTTTTGTATTTCCGAGAATTGTAATTGAGAGATCATTAAGATTACTAATTTTAACATAAAAATTCAATGAACTTTTCTTGCTAAGTAGTCTATTACTTGTTATCATTTCCTTTCTCTTATACCGAATCATACTCGTTACCAGAAATGGTATATTGAAGTATGATGTATGTTTTAAAATCATCATAAGAACAAAGTAAAGTAATCGACTTAAATTTCCAATTTTCAGTTTGTTATCTGAGCTTGGGGTGATTTTATTATAAAAAAGATTGTAAAATGAATTAATAGAATCAAAAATAATTAGTGAACATTCGTTCATTGATTTTATTATATCAACTAAGATAGCATCTAAGATGTCTTCAGATGGGAGATAAATTTTCAAAGCGTTAGATTTGGACTGGAAAATATGATGATCTATTTTTAGTATTTCCTCGGAAGGAATCAATCCTGCTTTTAAGTATGATGTAAATGCGGCGTCAAGGTCCAAATAAACTATCTTATTGCGCTTGAGATTAGCAAACTGATTTTGATACTCTGCTATAATTGATGAGATTAGACATATTTTTGCAAAGGAATCATCATAAATTATAGTATTAAATCCATGGCTATCCAGTAATTCAGAAATCATGATATTTATTATAATGAATTATTAAAGGGGTTATAATGGATTATGATGAAACCAATGAAAAGGATATTGAGTTAATAGAGTTAATACGAAAAGATTTTCCAGTTACGAAAAAAAAGATCTATATGAACTGTGGATCTTTTGCTCCAATGCCGTTATCCACAATAAAATCAATTACTGATTTTCTAGTGAGATGTTCAGAAGACGGACCTGACTCTACTTCTGTTCAAGAATTTATTACATCGCTCATGAAAGAGCTTCGAATACTTTTAAGTCAATTCATTAACTGTGAGCCCGAAGAGATAGTCTTTACTCAAAGTACAACTGAAGGGTTAAACATTGTGGCGTCAGGTATTGAATGGAAAAAACAAGATTTGATTATTGCACGAGGCGGCCTTCATGAGCATTATGCAAATTATTTTCCATGGTTGAATATCTCCAAAAAGTTTGGTGTCAAACTAGAGGAAATTACGATTGATAATAAGGGATTCTTTGATCTAGGCATGATTGATAAAATAGCAAAAAGCAACAATGCAAAGCTGATAACCCTAAGTCATGTGCTATATAATAATGGTGCAATAATGCCCGTTGAAGAAGTAGGCAAAATTGCTAAAAGGTACAACATGTTATATTCAATTGACGCTGCTCAATCACTGGGTACGGTTAATGTAGATGTAAAGAAAATAGGGTGTGATTTTCTGGCTTTTCCTGGTTTCAAGTGGATATGCGGCCCGCCTGGTATTGGAGTTTTTTATTGCAAAAGAGAATCTGCTGAGTTGCTAACTCCACAGTATATTGGAGGAGAATCCGCAATTATTACGGAAGAAAATAACTTGGTTTATACTGATTCTCCACAAAAATTTCAAACTGGTTTTAGAAACTATGTTGGTATCGCTGGACTTGCGTCTTCATTAAAATACATACAGCGCTTGGGCATTAACACAATAAGGAAGATGAATATGAAAGTGGCCAATGAAATAATTGAACAGCTAAAAACAATTTCTGGTGTCTCAATATTCGGACCAGAGGATGAAAAGCTCAGAACATCTATAGTATCTTTTGCCCTAGATTCCATCAATCCAAAGAATATGGTAGCTACTTTACAGGAAAGGGGAATAATTGTTGCTGAGCGGGACGTTGTCGGTGGCGGAAGGAAGAAGGCAGTGAGAGCATCACCACATTTCTTCAATGTATCGAATGAAGGATCAGAATTTGTTGAAAATATTAAAGCTATTCAGAACATGTCGGGTTGATTCTTTTTATCTTTTCCCGACTGACCTTCGATTACTATCATCGTTAGTGTGGATCTAACCTTATCTATTCTTCTGACATGCCATGTTATCGTCTCTCGAAGCTTGTCCATAGTATCTGCAGAAATCTTTACAATAATATCGTACACTCCATATACCCCACTTACTTCACTCACTCCAGGGAGTTTCTTAATTTCTCGCAATATTTCCTCCTCAGAACCAAGATCACAATTTATTAAAACATAAGCTGTCGGCATACTATTACACTATAGTCTTAGGAAGTATTAAAACTCGATGTAAATTTAACGTATTGGAATATAATTATTGGCGAGTTCGATATATAATTTGTAACATGTATTTTATTTTCATGGCTCTAAAACATTCTTCTCAACAGCAATGGCTCTTATCGGAGACCCAGACGCTCCTGATAATTTCAGCGGCGTCATTATTAATGTAAAATATTGGCAATTTAATTTGTCCAAATTACACAAGTTCTCCACGATAAGTATTTCATTAGACAATAATAGTTTGTGTACGGCAAAACTACTTTCCGAGCCCCTATCAATACTGGGCGAATCTATACCTACTGCATTTACTTTCTTATCGATCAGATATTTCGCTGCATCCTCTGTAAGTCCTGGACAATGACTAAAAAAATAATCCTTATCTATTTCATTTTCCCACAATGTAGAGAGTACAATAGTGTCTCCTTGCTTTATGCTAACATTTGGCGCTTTTATTTCATCTGCAGTGATGAGCTGATTTGATCCTTTCTTTAATTTGATTAGAATAGCATTAGAAATGAACCTCCCAACCGATATTTTGTCGATTGTTGAAGCATTGCTCGCAAAATGAGACGGAGCATCCATATGAGTACCTGTGTGAGTACTCATAAAGATCACTTCTGAATCATAATTATGCACATCCATTTTAGTCCAAGTAATAAATTTGGGCAATGGGGAACCTGGAAAGACCTTTGTATCGTTCCTCACTTCTCTAGTTAAGTCTAATATCATCGATAAGCATATGGTTAAGATTTATTCAAATCTGCATTGCCTTTGCGATTTGATCTCATTATTCCATTTAGAATGATAATACTCAAGAATCCAAACGAACCCATTAACATGTAGAAGACCCCTTGATGAGCTATTTCAGTAAATTCATCTATGATCGTTTCTATTGACATTTGAAGTTAGGATAATTAGATAGTTAACAAATAAAATTTTTGCTATATCGATATCATTTCAACGTATTGCTCGACAATTATTATTGATAAAAGATGGAAAATTAAAAAATTAGTTTTGCTCTGAATTTTAGTCATGGCATTATCAGCTATGTTTTGTTTTTAACCAATCCCAAAGTTCAATTCCTCTAATTGCACACTGTTTTCTAATAATTTGTCTTGCCTTTCTTGCAGCTTCAATTTCATTCATTGAATTTGTTCTCAAAAATTGTATCAACAACTCTTCATAAAGCTTCTTTGCTCTCTCTTCAGAAAATTCCTTATAGAATTTTTTACTTGAATTATTTGTTATTTTTTTAGGTTTCTCGTCTTCTGTAATTAGCTGATTGAATCCTTTTAGTTCAGCATATTCTATTTTACAATCATGACAATTTTCATCAAAAAAATCCTTGTGAATATTACATAGAGGCAACTAGGTAAAATTATAGAAAGTTAGATTTAAGGAAGTATATCTAAAATGGACTATTATATTCATGAAATATTATGTTGCATTTTTGGCAACCTTAAACTTGATAAGTTTGGTAAATAGTAAGTACAGAAGCGATGAGGCTATCAGACTTGGAATTGTGGAGCCCACTGTTGGTATCTGTGACACATATATCGGGGAAAGTTGAGAAAGTAGATAATATAATATTGCTCCAATAGACCATGCGACGATAGCAGGATATCCAACCTTGATCATCTTGTTACCGTTACCGTATATTTTGTCAATCTGATATTTGCCGCGCTTAACTACGAAATAATCTGTCAATAAGACTCCAAATAGCGGAATAAATAGAGCTCCTATCAACAGCAAAAATTGTTGATACCCCTCTATAGATACAAAAATAGATAGAATAGTGCTTAGCGCAGTAAATCCAATAATTAGATAACGTTGATTTAGGTTACGAAATATGCTTTGTGAAGAAATTGCTGCAGAGTATATGTCTGCAAATGCATTATCCACCTCATCGACAACCATAACCAGAAGAATAAATCCGAATAAAATTGCCTGAATAGAAATAATGATTGATGAAATGTCTCCAAGCCCCAATAATAGTCCTCCAAGATAAAAAATGATATTTGTTATAGAGAATCCAATTAAAGTACCCATAAAGGCACCCCTGCTTGTCTTTGCAAATCTATTGTAATCTGAGACGAGTGGCATCCACGAAATTGGCATAGCAATTACAAGGTCGAGAGCTACAAAGAACGACATATCTTTACCAACTGCTGATATGGAATTTGGAAGATTTTGAGATAACAGTGCAACTAAAATAACTATTGAAGAAGCGTAAACAATCCATATTGCAAACTTTGATAACCATTGTTTTACTAAAAATAGGGGTCCGAATATACCAAACAGCGCAATAACTATCCCAAATATGATATTCCATAAAAAAGGAACGTGTAAATTTGTTAAACTTTGAGCAGCCTTTGAAAGTATCAATATTTCAAATGTAGTCCACCCAATAAGTTGTATTATATTTAATATTGCGGCAAGATAAGAGCCATACAATCCAAATGCTGGTCTTATTCCAATAAGGGATGGAATAGCATGATCGCTTCCTATTTTTCCCGCTAGTGACAAAAGTATTGAACCAGTAATCGAGCCGATAATTAT
>JAJPIN010000237.1 GCA_021324715.1 Nitrososphaeria archaeon | reverse complement strand
TTGCTGCCTGAGTCGTCTTGTGCTTGCTTGCTGCCTGAGTCGTCTTGTGCTTGCTTGCTGCCTGAGTCGTCTTGTGCTTGCTTGCTGCCTGAGTCGTCTTGTGCTTGTGAATCATGGCTTTTTGCAAAAGCATGGTTTATCACAGGAGTTGACGACACAAAGAAGATGGCCGTTACAAGAAAGATGACACCGAGGAACATTTCCTTCTTCATATTCATATCGCTATCTTCTAAAACATAATGCAATTAACTGTTGACTCTATATTTTATAGCTAAATCTTCACATTATTTCTTCAATAATCATCTATCAAAATTGAGATATTCTTTCTAAAATCAAAAAACCATTTTCTTTTCAATGACTGACAATAAACGAATTTGTGTATTTCGATTAGTTACTTGAAGTTCAGGACTTTTTTTATGAACCGGATAAACAGAAATACTGTTTTAATAGTAAAAAATATAAAACCTAGATTTTTGAAGATAATTCTCGGAATATTCCGTTTAACCTACCATCTCGCAAACTCAAAGTGTTATACTTTTTTATTTCATTGATTTGCATCGACTTGTTCTAGGTAGAATTGTTCCTTATCGGTCTTTTCAGGTTTTATCCCTTCAATTTCCATCAAATTTTGTAGTACTCCCTTGCCCCTATTTATCGTACCATTTGGTAACCTTACAGTACCGTTTATGAATCCGCTGCTACCGCATATTGGATTAAAGGATGTTTCTACATTGTTACCATATTTAAGTAGAGTTCTTTCAGGGGAACCGTCAGGATTTAAGAAGAATCTCCCCTTCCTATAAATAACTTTTGGATCGGTAGAGGACAGAGCAGGAATTTCTTGCTCTCGTGTGAATGTAAAAATCACTTTCAAATTCTCAAGTTTTTTTGCAATATTTATTAACCAATTAAAGTAAATCACATTCAATGAATCAACAGGTTGATTTTCACTTTTTATGATATCTAAATTTGCATGATCTGTATGTAAGTTCGTATTACTGTAGAAAAGAACAAGACTGAAATCAGGGTCCTTTTTGTCCTCCATATACTGAATTAAAGATCTTGCAGATTGTGCACCATTTGCACCAGACCAATATGCGACATTCTTCTCGAGTCCCGCATCTACTTTCCACAAGAAGTGCTCCTTGACTTGATTTAATTTTAATTTAATCTTACTCCCTATTTTTACTTGCTGATTAAAATAAGCGGCAAAAGCATCGGATTTTCCTGTTTTAGGATTAATATACCCGTAAGGTTTCTCTTCTTTAATCGTAAGTTCTAAAAAATTTCTTGTTGGTGACGAAGCGATTGAATAGGCACGAGTTGCCAGATTCTCCTCAAAACCTCCTGTTGACGTTGGCCTTTTCAATACTACATATAATGTTACAAATTGGCCTAAATTGAAATTGAATCTCTGTGAGGCAGATACTGGCAATAATGTGTAAGTATAGGTATCGTGCGTCTCTTTGATTTTCTCAATTATCTGCCATTCATATCCTTCCTGTGATTTCCTTTCGGAAAGCTCTTCTCGCATGATCTGTCAGAATGTAACCAATCAATCATATAAAAAACATCCTTGAATCTATGAATTGCATAAGCCCATTATCATACGAATTTGTACATTTTTACGGTCTGAGTTGGCAGAGTTTACAAAAACTCTGCGAGGATTCCTTTCCTTTTTATAGATCTATTCGATCGCTAGATTAAGCAACCAGATTCTACAAAATGTAATCTCTAATAAGAGATTAGGTTTAATCAAATATCAATTGGGGTCTTTATTTAATTGATGAACAAAATTGAATCTTGATCAACCCTCATAAAACTATTAATTAGTTAATAGTCAAGATTAAGAAACATGAATTAAAATAAGTAATGTGGAAAAAAACTTCGCATGGGCAATTGAATTTCAAAAACAAATTTCAACAAGAATAAATACTCGTGATATTCCTAATAAATTAGAAACTTTTTGCGGTATAGACGTTTCATACAAAGGTAATATTGCATATTGTTCCGCAGTAATAATTAATTCCAATTTTGATTTGATATCATCTGTAAATGTGAAATGCAAAGTAAAATATCCATATATTCCAGGTCTGCTTTTCTTGAGAGAATCTGGACCACTACTAAGTACGTTGAGAATACTCGGAATTCAATCTGACTTTGATATTCTATTAGTTGACGGACATGGGATATTGCATCCAAGGAAGTGTGGATTAGCGAGTTACGTTGGTTATGCCATTGATAAGCCAACTATAGGAGTTGCTAAAAATATCTTATGTGGTTCTCTACGGAAGGATCACTTCGTTGAATATAATGGATCTATACTAGGGTACGTATTTAAAAAAGAGGGAAAAAATCCAATCTACATAAGCATTGGACACAAAATTAGTTTAAAAAAATCTGTACAAATCGTCCAAAAATTAACCAGGGGCGGACAAAGAATACCAGAGCCGTTAAGAATAGCAAATATCAATTCAAAAAACCATCTCAATTTTGATTGACGAATCTGTCATATCACTGAAAGATCTAAAGTACGGGTTTTCCCTCGTATTTTTATTATACCCATTATATTATCTTACCAATGTCTCATGACCTGATTAAACAATTAGTTTCCGATATACTCAGCCTAGACGATATCATGTTTTCAGTAAATAGTGGAAATGGCATCTGTGAAGTAAGATCCGAAAGGGGTTTGCCTGTTCGAATTAGTGAGAAATGGATGACTATTGGTAGTGAGGGTAAATCATGGCATATACATTTGAATCTTGAGAATGTAAATACCGCTAAATTCGTAAAGGAAACTAGACAGGGTGGCATGAATGCATATAGTATCAGATTCTTTGATTCGAATGGAAATGTCGCGATGCGAGCAAATTTTGTAAAGATGTATGATGACAATGGTAATTTATTATTATCAAAATCGAGTAGATACGATGAACTATTTATAAAGTATGGAAAAAGACAAATCATTGAATTTACTGCTTAATAATATCATTTATGGATAGTAAAGAAAGCTTTTATTACAGTCCAATCAATTTCGTTAGTTATTTATTCAACTTGATTAATACTGTGATAAGGACTCAAATAAAAGTTCAAAACTTCTTTTGCGAGTACAATCCTAATTTAATCTAATCGATCCTAACTATCCATACTAGTATTAACCTATGGTAAAGTTAAATCCCAAAAGCCTCCGACTTTTGGCGCATCCTCTATTGGTTTCTTATCTTTATTCAAATAAATTTTATAGCCTATCGGATCTTCGCTATATTCCTTTTCAATACTATGGTTGCCTGTGCTTTGGTTTGATAATTTTCTTTCTATGTATGCAAATTCTTTTTCACAATCTACATTAAGATCACCGGTTAAATCATGAAAAAAATTATATCTAATGAATTCTAACACATCATGCCAAGTATAGGCTTTGAATCTACCTATTAAGGAATTCTTGGATGTTTTGATTATGTAATAGCTATAGATATCAAAAAATTCAGGTGTTTTGTCACACGCATTACAGTAAAAATTCTTACCTTGCCTAGCACAATTATGACACTGTTTATTGATCATTTGATTCTATTGCATAACTAGTCATAAATATTGATTATCACTTTTCTAATTTTCACATTTAAATTAAGTCGTCTGAATTCAATGTAAAATGTCAAATGAAATTGTGAATCATGATAAAACATCTGTTAAGGTAAATCTAAAAGCTAAAGATACATTTTTTTACAAGATTCTCGAAAAAATAATGTTTGCAATTTAGGAAACCTCAGTTCTGTACTCTGTGCAACAAGGTTCTTCAATTTAAATACAAACCAGATAAATCTTGGAATCTTACAGGTTATCTTTGTAATGATTGTCACATGAAAATGACGAGGGAATTTATAATTAAGCAGAAAGAAGAAGAGGAAAAAATTAAGACAAAAGAAACTCAGTGCTTTATATGTAATATCATAATCGAACCGGAGAAAAAAAAGAAACCGAGATGGCAATGGGGTATGGAAAATGATACTTTTTTGTGTGAAAGATGCTATAACCAAAAGGAAACGGCTTATCAAACCAAAATAAATTTTTGTGTTAATTGTGGAATAAAAATTGGTTTCATTAGGTATAATCCAAAGCCAAAATGGAATATTGATGGACAATTATGTAGAAAGTGTTGGGACACGATCAATGTATCCCAAAATTGAAATTTAGGAATTGATTTTCAATTTTGCTGGATAAATATCCCCTTACCATGGTTTTTATGCTCCTAAAACCAAGAATATCTATTGAAGCGAAAGGTCAATAAATCCAGCTCGAAGAAATTAAAGAAAAAATCCTTGATGTGGGCAGTTATTTTTGGTGTAGTATTAGTTGGAGGTTCCGTAACGGCATTTGTGACAATGGGAAAGAACAATACCCCCAAAAATCAGGAAAATCATGAGCAGCTTATCAGCACCCTTCTCCAACCAATAGTTCAAAACGCATCAGCTCTAGGAACGACTAAAGCCAAAGTAACTTTAATAGAATTTGGTGATTACCAATGTCAATTTTGTGCAAGATTTGATAGAGAGACCAAGGATCAAATAGTTAATAATTTTGTCAAAACAGGTATGATCAACTTCTTGTTTAAGGATTTCGTTATAAATGATAGACCATCAGATAAATTATCAACCCTTGCTGCCATTGGATCTTATTGTGCTGCAGAACAAGGAAAATACTGGCCATACCATGACGAAGTATATAGAAATTCAAAAGGAGAAAACACCAACTGGGTTTCAAAAAATAGTCTAACCCAGTTTGCAGTTTACGCAGGGATTTATGATGTGAAGAAATTTTCAACATGCCTTGACTCTAACAAATATGAAAATTTAGTGGTTACAAATGATAATTTGGCCCGAAGTATAGGTTTGACGAGCACCCCAACTTTCATCATAATTGCCGACGGAAAGCCTCCACTAAAAATAGAAGGTGCTCAGCCTTACTCAGTATTTGAGGGAGCGATAAAGCAAGCCCTCATGTAGATTTCGGGTTGAGTACCCTTGAATAGTACATTCAAAATTAGGGTCGTTTTTAGACTAGCTACTTAACGGTTCATTAAAACGGTTAAACCTACATGCGATTTTATATGTCCACCTCGACTCATCATAACGGAACAAATGATTACTTATTCAGGGGATCAAAATTAATTGAGCAATCGAAATAGAAACCATTTATATTTCCATGATGATCAACAAATTTAAAATCTGTATAGTATGGCGATCCGATCACAATTGAATTTGATAATAATATGGTTCCATGAGAGGAGTAATCAGTAAAGGATTTCTGACATGGATTCTCCAATAAATTTAAAAAAAAATATCAATTTCAACTTGAAAGATATCTTTAGCATTATTTCATTTTTAATAGTATTTCTGATAATCTGGCAAATTGTATTTTCCCTACACATCTGGCCTGTCGTCTCTCTCCCTTCACCAGCAATGGTAGCCCAATCTTTTGTAGATTTAGTGCAGGAAAATATTTTGATAGAAAGCATAGTCGTTACGCTCTGGCGATTATTCGTTGGATTTGTAATCTCAGTTGTGATTGGTGGATGTGTTGGGCTTGTTATGGTTAGATTTAATCAATTTGGAAAAACGATGAGTTCATTTGCATTGGGACTGCAGTCTTTTCCAAGTATAGCTTGGGTTCCGTTTGCAATTCTACTGATAGGATTTAATGATTTAGGAATACTATTCGTCATTGTCATGAATTCCGTCTTCTCAGTGATGAATTCTACCTACGGTGCAATTAGAAACATCCCGCCCATTTATGTACGAGCAGGGCGGAATATGGGAGCGAGTGGTTTTTTATTATTTAGGAGTGTCATGATACCCGCCTCTGCGCCTTCTTTAATAATGGGTCTGAGGCAAACTTGGTCTTTTGCTTGGCACGCTTTGATAGGCGCTGAGATGTTGATTACTACTGGTATAGGATTAGGTTATATTTTATCTGTAGGAAGAGAGTTTTCTAACATGAGTCAGATAATAGCAACTATGATTGTAATATTTGCGATTGGTTTAATTTTTGATAGATTTATTTTTTCGAGACTGGAGGAAAAAGTACGTGAAAGATGGGGACTGACATCTTCATGAAAATGACA
>JAJPIN010000259.1 GCA_021324715.1 Nitrososphaeria archaeon | reverse complement strand
TTACAAATAATTTTTTCATTTAATTGGCCTCAATCCATTGTAATTCCAGAGCTTATTCCGCCGAAGGGACTAGATTAGGACCATTCCGATTAATTTATTGTGAATACAAATGGCATTGTAACGTTACCGGGTTGTCCATTCTCTGTAAGATAATAAACAGTAGCAGTCGCTGGAATTTTTCCAGCCTTGATTGCTTGATAAATTGTTCCGGAAGCCGGACCGGCTACTGTAACCTCCTGCCCAGGGTTTAATTCGAATGGAGGTGATTTTGCAGTGCAACCTTGAGTATTTTTTATAACCACATTATTTGACATAAAGAATGCGGTTAAAGGTGAATCGCACTGCCCAGCAGGTAACAGTATCTTGTGTGGTGAATTATTAACTACTGTTGATAATACTTCAAATTTGCTACCGGCCTTTACATTTGTTGGCAAGGGATGAGTGTCTTTTAGGTCAACTGTAGAACCTGTTGCATTTGTGGTCGAATTGTTATTGAGAGATTGGGAGTGCGCAAATCGTTCTTGGTCCAATGAAAAGCTGAGGATAGCAATACTTATGAGTGCGAACGATAAGGCTATTTTAAAAACCTGTTTTAGTTTACAAGATTGCATGAAACAATATATTTACTGAACTATTTGTGCTTATCCCTGACAGATGACATAATTAACCAATGGAGAATGGAGATTGGTTTTGTCAATCCACGAGTCGGATTCTAGAAAAAATAAAATAAAGGTAATACAGATACTAGTTACCAGTATTAGCAACGTTATTATTATCATTCTTTAACGATATTTTGTTTGCGAAATAGTTTGCATCTTCAACGCAGTGAACTATTTCCCGATAGGTAAGACTTTTTCCTATCTCTGCTGCAAGGTGTATACAATCTTGCGTTTGTTTATCGGCCCCTTTATAGGCACCCGAGTCCCAGAACGCACTCAAAGGAAATTCCTCATTAATAATGACGTGATTTTTTAAGTCGTGTACCAAGTCATTGAGAGTGTCGTAGCTTCCAGGGCTCTTTGTGTTAGTATTAGTGGTCTGCAGATTATTAGCTTGGTGACCGCTAGATGACTGGGTATTATTGGAAGCTAGAGTATTACCGGTATTGGTAACCATATTAGAAGTCGTCGTAGCCTCTGAATTAGATTTAACATTTGAAGTTGACATACCAGCAGTGTAGTTATCCGTAGACATAGAGGACGCATTAAGACCACTTGCTTCCGGAGCATTTGTGAATGAGCGTATAGATGTATTACTGTTTTCTGGCAAACTAGACGAACCATAAATCGTTTCCACCGTGTCCTTTAAGATACCGAAGTACTTGGTGGGCACTAATTTGCCACTACTGTCGGAGGCCAAATTAAAACTCGTTGTATCTGCATCTCTGTAATCCCATTTCCAGAAAGCAGTGCCCCATACTCCTGCTTTCTTGAATGCCCCCAGTATCTGTGCCGCATTAGATTTTGTAAACTCACTCTGACCGGGGTTGATTTTGAATATTCCTCCATCCCTTGTCCTTACAACATTATTCCACTCCCCAATGTATAATGGGACTCCAGTTAGATCCCTGGTTTTCAAAAACAAGTCAAATCTTTGCTTCTGATATGCATCTCTATTGGGAACTCCATAGACACTTATCTTGAATGCGATATTTTCTTTATTTGAAGGCGCCATTTTTGCCAAGTTTTCTGGTGAAATATTAATGGGGCTATTCAGGTCAACTGGAATATTCATGCTGTAGACTATCGCTTTACTGGTGATGTTTCTCAACTTTTCCGTAATGAAGCTATTAAATTGGCCTATCTTAGACCATTGATCTATTTTGTCAGCGTGAGGCTCGCTAAGAATCTCATACCCCAAGGTACTTGGATGATTATCGACTGTCAAGACTATTTTCTTAAGAAATTCTGACATTAGTGTCCAACCATCATTTCCTTGATTATCTTTAACAGATCTGTTCCACCAGTCCGCCCAAAAGACTTGCGCTGCTTTATCGGCCGTATTACCGCCACCGCCCCTGGAATATTTTGAACTACCTTGAAACATAGACCATGGAAAACCTGTTCCTTTGTCTTCTAGCCATGAAGATGTGTGCCATTGATGATTGTCATAGATGACTTTCACTCCGTACTTATCTGCTGCATTGGCTACTGATTCTATTTCCTTCATGAAAGCCTTGGGATCCCTTTCGTAAGCCTCCCAATAAAACAGAAATCTAGCATGATCCAGACCCGCTCCGGAAATCTTTTTGAAGCTATCTTCAATGTAATTTGATGGAGCTTGTGGCGAGCCGTTGTCGTGTTGTTTCATATTGACAAAAGCTCCCTTCATGACAACGCCATTGATAGCTTGGTTACCAGTCGGTTGATTTGTCAATGCATACGAGTTTAAAGTAGCTGTAGTAAAGATGGCAATCAGAAGTGACAAAATTATTAAGCTACTTGTTAAAATCAAGGCAATAGGAATAAGAACTCGAATGATTTAATATGTATTACTGATTCGTTATTCACTAAAGATTTGAAAAGTCACAAGTACACTGGTTTTATTTGGAGCGTCCTCTTGATGGTTGGTTATAATGAAATATAAACACATTGTAATATCTCAATTCGGTGGACCAGAAAATCTCTTACTAGTTGAAGATGATCTTCGTGAACCAGGACCTAATGAAGTGCGTGTCAAGGCGCTCTCTGCAGGAGTATCGTTTGCGGACATTTTGATGAGACAGGGAGTTCATCCTGAATCATGGAATCTGGGGAGAACTCCGTTTACCCCGGGATGGGATATCGTTGGGGTTGTTGATAAATTAGGGAACAAAGTGTCATCATGGCATATAGGTCAGATTGTAACCGCTTTACCAGTAGTCGGAGGCTATTCAGAATACATATTTATGTCATCAAATGACTTGGTAGCAGTTCCCATTGGGCTTGATCCTGCTGACGTTGTAAGCTTGGTATTGAATTATGTCACTGCTTATCAGATGCTCCATCGTTGTGCCCACATAAAATCTGGCGAAAGCATATTAATCAATGGTGGTGCTGCTGGCGGAGTTGGTACAGCGCTACTCCAATTAGGGAAGCTAGTTAATCTCGATAAAATGTTTGGAACAGCATCAGCTGAAAAACATGGTATTGTATCTGATTTAGGTGGCATTCCAATTGATTACAAATCGGTAGACTTAGATCAGGAGATTATTAAACTCACAAGTCATAACGATAATGAACCAGGCGTAGACGCTGTATTTGATGGTATTGGAGGAAAATCGTTTAAATCCTCATACGAGATTCTTCGTAGTGGCGGTAGACTAGTGGCTTATGGAGGCACACCGACCGCAGATCTGGGCGATTGGTTGATGATGTTTACAATGAATGTGGTTTCTGACAAGAAAAAATTTATCTTGTATAGCATACAAACTTTAAAAAGATTAAACCCAGCTTGGTTCCATGAAGATTTAGTTTTATTATTGGATTTACTAAAACAAGGAAAGATAAAACCTATCATTGGAGCGAAAATGCCTCTAGACGATGCCGCCAAGGCTCATGAATTACTAGCCAACGGCTCCGTCAAAGGTAAGATTGTGTTGATTTGTAACGATTGATAAATAAGAAAATTGGGGACGTTTTGACTGAGTATTACTATTCAGTAACCACTATATCTTTGGCTTCTGCCTTGAACCCTATTTTTGCATGTGTTCCATCACAGTATGGTTTACTTTTCGATCCTCCACACCTACACATGGCTGCAAAAACTACGCCGTCTACAGTGACCATTTCAGGACCATTTTCTGCACACTTAATCTCAACTCTAGCCATAACAGCTTTTGTTTTTTCGACTATATAAGTGATCCCATAGGATGTAAATTGAATTCAGGTAATCCGAATACATTCTATTTCTAAGTCTTAAATAACTAACTTACATAGATAATGAAGATAAAATTTCTAGATATATTACTTTATGTACAAGTAATTACTTTTTTTATCGTACCCTAGGTCAGCCATGGTTAAAACCGTAAAATTACCGTCATGCAAATATTTCATCTCCTTATTGAATAAATCCAAGTTTGTACTGTAATCAATCTCTTGATCACCTGCTTGATGATATATGATTATAGGAATTGCCATTATTGTCCCATTTTTATTATATTTAGTTTGGCTGTTTACTACTTCAACAAACCTATTATACAAAGCAGGATCGTCAAATGAATTTACTTTTCTAGACAGGTCATGACTCCAGCCTCTTATTGAATATTGATTGGCATAATTTAGGTTACCAGTTTTGGTAAATGTACTGCAATCAGTCTGATGTGATTTATGTATCCAGCCATCACAGTGTAAAAAAGTGACCGGGCTACTTGCAGTTCTAGCCAAATCATAGTATTTGGACACTACCTTCACGACAGTTTTATTATCCCACCCTTGATCGAATGGATAAGCAAAACTTGTTGCTCTTATCCCATGTTCCTGAAGACACGCCTTTGACTCCCCTATCTGAAATTCCAAACTCTTTTTTGATGAATCACTTAGGTTACGGTGATTCATGGTGTGAGATTCAATGTCATAACCTTCTGCAGAGAGTTGTTTCACTTCACTCCAATTCATATAACCCGGTTTATTTCCGAGATAGTTGCAAACTACATAGAAAGTGGCCTTAAATCCATATTTGTCAAGAATTGGTTTTGCTTGAGTAAACTGTGTTTTGCGACCATCGTCAAAGTTTAAAATTACTACCTTATGATTTGGAATACTTTCTGACAAAGATTGTGCGTGTAATTTATGTTCAAGGTCAAATTGTTTAATACCAAGGAATAACAGAAAGCCAATTAAAATTAATAGGACAACATTAATTCGAATTAAAACTGACTTCTGTTCGCTTCTCAAGAATCAAACATACAAAGCCTGAACGGATAATATATAGATATGGTTGATTGCTTGACAACCTAATTCACTTTGGTCTCTTGTAAAGTAATAATTCAAAATAAGCCTTTAGAATAATCTTATTGTAGGATAAATAATTTAGTCAAAAAAATCTTCATCAATCTCTTTTAAAGGATTTATTTCTTAGTATTTATAATAATTTCTGACATACGAATTAGCTCAATTTCTCATCTACGCAAAGATAAAATTAAATTTCCGCAACTTAATATATGATCATGGATAGAATTGATTAATGAGCTTTCAAAATATGTCCATGTGGAAGTTAGCGATAATTTTCATTGTTGCTGGCGCAGTTATAATATTTGCATTATTGGGTTCATCTGCAAAAAATTTGTTTTCCAAAAGTGTGTCAGAGGATGTCTCGGTCAAAATGAAGAAAGATGGTGATTGCGTTGTAGAACCTTCAGACCAAGTCCCAAGGGTGATCTCAAATTGTAGTTATGCTGTTGGAGATAACCTGTCGATAACGTACAAGCCTCAGCAGCCCACCGTTGAAAAACATGTGCTGATAAATTCTACAACCCCTTAAATGTTCCTATCATTGGATACAGTGGAACAATTTCAGTAAAATGTCAAGATAACTTATTTGGTGTAACTAGTAGAAGACAACTTTAAATGAAATAAATCATCAAGTAAATTAACTTAGTGAAGCGTCCAAATATTTTGTCTATATTTTGTCTATATTTTGTCTTTTTTTCCACAGAAATGTATTTAATTTCCGATCTAGAACCAGCTAAATTATTGTTAAAAGATTTTGACCAATGCGAAAGTCAATTCCTCTAGTCCTCCTGCTAGTACTCTAAATTTACGAAAATGTGAATTTATCTCAAAATGTATAATTTATTCAGACGGAAACCGATCTTGGATTTCACAATTGAAAAGGTAACACTATCAGTGCGGCCCCAAGCGACATTACTCCTTTGAACTGTCACCTATTATTTTATTTTGATTACAAATTACTAAAATTTGGTACTTGTTATATAATACCTGTGATGATAATAACTATTGATTAATAGAACTTTACCCGTGATCCGCGGAACTCTAGCGTGTGTAACCATAAATACATCCGTAAGCTAATCATGACTCAGGAGGGCTTCCTTGGTTTCTGCTTTTGGTTTTTCAACATTTTTGTTGGCCATATCATACTTCATATCAATATTTCGCAAGAGATTCAAACGAAAAAAGACATAGATACAACTATTCATACATTGTAGAATTCTAGATAATGGTTAGAATTAGGCTTACATACTAAGCCAATAAATATTTGAGTAGTATGGAATGATGATATGGCAGGTGATTGCGATACTTGAAAGTCCTATTGATTGCAGGTGGCAGTGGTAGCAGGGCCAAGCCTTTTTCTCAGTATACTCCAAAACCTATGATCTCACTGGATGGACGGCCGATAATAGATCGTATAATAAGGTACCTTGCGAAGTTTCCTGAGGTAGAGCGTTTCATTATTGTGTGTGAATTCGATGACCATGGAAAACAGATTATCAATTATTTTGAGGGTAAAGACAAGATCATAGGTAAGAAAATTGTATTTGTAGAAGACAAAAAAAATGGGACTGGAGGTGCAATATTGAATGCTGAAGCAGAGATCGGAAGCGATGAGTCATTTATTGTATGGTTTGCTGATAATATTTGTGCACTGGATGTGAGCAGCTTTATCAAACAATACAAATTCTTAGACGATACTCAAAAAAAACGTGGAAAAGGCATAATCGGAATGGTTGTGACAAGGGATTATCGGAGAGAAGAAACTGGTAGGATTATATGCGATCCCAATGAAACTAACAGAATTGTAGAATTTACCGAAAAACCATTTGCAAAACTAGATCTTCCCGAGACACTCGGAATATATATTTTTGGTAATACTTTGTTCTCATACATACATAAGCATACAAGTGGTTCACTAATTGGTAGCAGTATAGATCTGTCTTTTGATATCCTTGCCAAGTTACCATCACTTGGTTATGGATTATATTCCTATCCTATTTCCAAAAACGTTGATTGGATTGACGTAGAATCTCCGGTTTATGCAGAAAGAAACAAAGAACTAGTAAAGAAGGT
>JAJPIN010000003.1 GCA_021324715.1 Nitrososphaeria archaeon | reverse complement strand
CTCGCATTGCTAATTTTTAATGTGAGGTTACTACAAACATTACAATATGATATTGAATAATCTGAAAGACGGCTCACGTCGAAAAACAACAAGGACTTGATATTAATCATATGATGTGCGTCTATTATCAATCACTCCCTTTAACAGACAGATAATAGGTCTACCGCGGATAACTTTCTTATAACCAACTTAGGGTCTTCATATTTTTCGTTATTTTCTTAAATAGCTTTACTGTTAATTTCGGAAAAGCTATATAATCAATCCACAATATTCACATGATAATTCTGGACTCAATTTAGAAAAATTATTCTAAGAGAATGGGTCAAACAAATCGTTCAGAAGAGGTTCAGCAAACATGACAATTGCAATATCAGAAGGTCCAATGTGATCCAAATAAATTATCATTTGATTAACAATGTTACGATCAGGTTCTTTTAGCCGGATCTTCTGAAACCTGTATCAGAAACAATTTTACATCCGAATAGTTAACAACGCAATTCCCGACCGATCACTCTAAAGAAAATATTCCAATATAAGAAACTAATAATTCATTTAAGGCGAATCAGTCATTTCTGGTCGGTCACACTGTAATCTAAGGTAAACTCTTTTATGGTCATGTTTTTTGGGTTGGAGACCATTAATTCCAATAAAACTACGTAAGCTTATTTCTGTATTTGTTTACAGAATATCAAAAATGATGATTGCCTTGTTGGTCGCCCGTATACAAATTCCCATGTTAGGCATTTGAGTTCGGATGAACATTGTTAAGGAATGATTAATATTCATGTCCTTTTGGGTTGAACATGATGAAGGTAGCAATTGTAACGGGCAGCTCAACTGGTAACGGATTTGAAACATCCTTGCTACTTGCAAAAAATGGGTTTTACACCTATGCCACTATGCGTAATATCGACAAGTCAACAAGAATAAAAGAGATTGCCAAAAAAGACAGTCTACCGCTAGAAGTCATACAACTGGATGTAACAGATGATAAGTCAGTCATAGATACCATTAATGTGATAAGTAACAGACAAGGACGAATTGATGTGCTAGTTAATAATGCTGGATATGAACACCACGGAGCAGTTGAAGAACTTTCAATAGAGGAAATAAAGACACAGTTTGAGACAAACTTTTTCGGAGCAGTGAGGGTATTGAAAGCTGTGTTACCAGTTATGAGAAAACAAAGAAGTGGAGCAATAGTGAATATAAGCTCCATCGGAGGTAGAATAGGAGTCCCACTTAATTCCGCTTATGTTGGTAGCAAATTTGCATTAGAAGGGTTTTCCGAGTCCATAAAATATGAATTAGAAAGCTTTGGAATAAAGGTTATATTAATTGAGCCGGGTGCAGTAAATACCAATTATCTGGAAAACTCAAAGCAAGCTCAAAAGGCAATGGATCCAGATTCACCGTATGCAGAATTTTCCAAAAAGGTATCTGAGGGAGTAAGAGAAAGGTTTAAGGATACCAACTCTTCCTCTCCCAAACAAGTAGCGGAAGTCATCTTAGGTGCAATTAAATCAGAGAAACCTAACACTCGGTATTTAGTAGGTAATGATGCTGTTACCATTATGGAAAAAAGAAAGAAAAGCACTGATACTGAATTAGAACGATGGATCAAAGAAAGTCTATTAGAACAAAAAGGTTTTGCAGGATTATGAGGATAAGGGTAGGCTTTTCTTACGATAAAAAATTTACGGAGCTATACCTCTGAAAGAGGATTACATACACTAGTGTGTTAAATCCCACGACATTCGCTCCTCTCGATAGTTCTTTAATTGAACTAGTGTGAAAATCCACATGTTCCCACCGCACTCGGACCCACGTCTTAATAGTTCATTACTAACGCGTTACCGTTCTAATGACCATTGCCATATCAAGAATTTATGATGAGTATGTGAGACAAGGGATTAAAAAGGGTAGCCGCTTTGCGGTCCAACAGTACCTGTCTTGACTTTTCCAGCTCGCTTGTAATTGGCAATAATCACTCCGCTTGGTGTAATCGAACTCTCTTAACAATACGATTACCGACGAGCGAAGACTTGACGTAATAAACTAATTCGATTATCATAACCTATAACCGAAATATGTATATGCTACGTGCAAAGTACTGTAATTCTCTATTGCAACAGGTACGGATAGATGGTACTGATTTACATATTATAAGGTTACTTGCCAGAGACTCTAGAACTCCTTACAAAAGGGGCGACTTGCATCACTATGGGATGGTCGGCATCCGCTGAGGTAACAATTGATATTAAAGATTTGATCACTACTGGGGGAATAACCCTCTACGGGTTAAATATGTTTGAAGAATTTAATCATCGTGATGGATCTGAAGATTTGACTCGGCTCGCACAAATGGTAGCAGAGCAGAAATTGCACACGCCAATCGAGGTTGAGGCTTCCTGGCACGAAATTGGTAATGTCGCGCAACGTTTGCTACAAAGACAATTCACCGGCAAGGCTGTTCTGCATCTAAATAGATAGTATCTTGGATAATATCATGATACTTATCAAGTGAATCAAGGCTATTGGAGGAATATGGAGGACGATATTGTTCTGAGACATAACCTGTGACGACTAACTATTTTAGAACCGATAGCGTCACGGGTACCGACGGTTTCAAACCTTACTGCTTCTCACTAATTTTTCTTTATTAATTATTGCCAAAGAGGTCATAATTCTTTATTTTCTGTCTTGGATGGTCGCATCACGTTGTTGGAATTGTTCCTCCGTCAATAACGTATTCACTTCCATTGATTGACAATGCTCTATCCGATACCAGGAACGCGACCAATTCGGCTACCTCTTCCGGGCGTCCTGGACGACCTATCGGAATGCCGCCAAGGGATTTCATAAGCGCTTTGCGGGCGGTCACTATATCAGATTCCATTTGTTTGGATAAACGCTCTATGAGTGCCTCCGCTGCAGTAGTCTCGATAAACCCTGGAGCAACTGAGTTTACACGAATGCCTTTCGGTCCAACTTCGTTTGATAAACCCTTACTGTAGTTTGTCAACGCTGCTTTCGCTGCGGCATACGCTAATGTAGCCTCATAAAGTGGAAGCTTGCGCTGAATCGAGGAAACATGAACAATAACACCGGATCCCTGTTTGAGCATACTAGGAAGCAAGCCTCTATCCACTCTAACTGCAGCCATTAGATTGATGTTGAGTTCTTTT
Organism: Nitrososphaeria archaeon; assembly: GCA_021324715.1. GTDB lineage: Archaea > Thermoproteota > Nitrososphaeria > Nitrososphaerales > Nitrososphaeraceae > TA-21. The sequence goes on along the minus strand of JAJPIN010000003.1, from coordinate 794 downwards.
TGCCATTCTTCATCCGTCAATACACTAAAGCCCCCACTCGGCGCAGATGATGCACCGACGACATTTACAAGTATATCGACACCGCCAAAGTGGGACATGACCTCATTGACTACTGTTGAGCATCCGTTTGCAGTGCTGAGATCAGACCTCACGAATACGTAGTTCGGATTTTGATAATCATTTCCTACGTGTCTTCCTGTAGTCATGACCTTTGCTCCTCCTTCAAGAAGTCGACTTACGATGGCTTTACCTATTCCAGCAGTTCCTCCTGTAACGAGGGCTCTTTTTCCGCTAAATTCGTTTGACACCAGCAACCTTTTGTCCAAATTAATGATATTTTTACGCACTTGAAAGTAATAAGGATAGTAGTAATTCTGATATGGCGAGTTATACCTTTTATTAATACCTTCCACCTTAATGGTAATAATTCACCCACGTCAAGAAAAAGATCTAAAGTCTGTCTATTCTGGTATCCCAACACATGTAATTGAATGGGGATTCTAATATTAAGAAACAAAAAGCTAAATACCAAGGTAGTAGAACCCTAGTATATGAAGGGTTCGAATCCCGACGGGTGAAGACCTCGCATACCACCAGACCAAGCCTTTATTTGAACTTTTTCCTGCTTGATTTTGATACCTTTAAGAGGTTTTTAGCTTGTTCTATACCAGTAACGGGTAAACTTTCAGAATCTATGAGTCCAACTTGTACTAATAGTGATGCTTGATCCCAATAGATGTGTTCATGTAAAATCTTATTTCCTTCAAATTTCATAACTACTACATGTGGAAGCT
>JAJPIN010000074.1 GCA_021324715.1 Nitrososphaeria archaeon | reverse complement strand
TAATCCAATCGATCTTACTCTAATTTGAACGATATCTGCTATCCTTTGCTAATACCGAATGCAAATCCAGCTGCGAAACCACCAGTCAGCGGAATGCCTGAAGCTGAAATTGCATGAATAAATTGATCGCTTATTCCGGGAAAAAATGGAGTATTCAAATTAAAACCATTAATGTTAGTCATTAAATTACTCATAGTTTCTTCCATCTTTGCCCAATTTAATGCAATTACTCCATTGTACTGTAAGTAGTACGCGATACCAACTAAAAATCCAGCAGCAATCATGATTATTTTTAATATTTTCTTTATCGCATATCCCATCAAGAAACCCAAGAATCCTCCGATTCCTATGGAGGTCGCCAGTCCTCCTATGCCTAGAGAGGTTGCTAGAGAAGTAAAATCAACAAACATCCTAATTATTTATCTCAGAACCGCGAATATATGCAGTGTTGACATTTTTAAGTAGATGTTTTAACTGTATATTTTTATGGTTCTTTTAGAACCGGCGTAATTGCAATAATATTTTAGATTATAATAAATAAGTAATTAATTAAGGAAAAATGTACAGGGCATAGTGTTACTTTACATACTTGCCAAATCAAACAATCAATTAATAATTGAACACGTGAATTATTAAAAATCTGACTCACCTAGTTCATTGGCAATATATGGCGATCCATCACCATAACCAGAACTTTTGCAATATGCAAAAGCAAGCGGAATAGAAATAAAGATATTTTCGTTCTTACAAGGCCTCTAGACCGCATTGAAATTACTTTAAGAGTAACAGTTAGCTATCAAGCAATTAAATAGTTTATTGAGCATATTTTTACATCAAATCATTCCGAGTTTTTCAAACTGGTGGACTTTTCGACGGTTTTTCGGTCCCACCAGTTTTGAATAACAAAATTAAGCAATAATTAAATAATTACCGAAGTAATAGTGGATTGGCCCAATATTAAATGCCTGCTATTGTTAGTATTGTAGAAGATGAGTTAGATATCAAAAACCTATTTTATGATGCTTTGTCTAAGACAGTTTACGGAGTATTACTTCTTAGTTTTAGCGATTCTGTTCTTGCTCTAGAACATTTCAGATATAACAAAGGAAAATATCGATTAGTTATTGCAGATTGGAAGATGCCAAACCTAAATGGTCTAGAATTACTAAATACGGTAAAGCAACTAAATCCAAATGTAAGATCTATACTCATAAGTGCGTACGAAGTTCAAAATGAACCACGTTTCCAAAGGTATGTTGAAGAGGGAATAATAGACAGATTTATTCAAAAACCAACTACACTGAATTATTTATGTAGGGAAGTAAACAATCAGATTCAAGATTGAATTGAGTTAGTTAATTCCTTTAGTTTCAAATATGATAACTATTACGTCTTTGTTGACCTGAGGGTGAAATCCTCCAAAACCTTTTGCTAATTTAAAAGAGTGTGGGCAGCGAAAGTAAATTTTTATATCGGCTGTGCGATATAAACAGTCAAATCATAAAAATGAATTTGGTAAATAAATTTTCAACATGTAGTATTTGCGGAAAGCGGAAAATTATCGCTAGCCATCGAGACAAAGTATTAAATAAGCAGAATAGAGTAGATGTTTATTTAGAATGTAAAGATTGTGCTGCCATTCCACTTTGGGATAAAAAAATAGAAGATAGAAAGCAAGGGATTTTTGATCATTACCAATAGACGTAAAGTCTAATGGGATGTAACTTAGAGCAAATTGAACTATAATAACTATAATAACTTGAATCAGCTTGCTCTAGATAAAATGGTGATTCGATTAGAGGATCTTCCATTACCTTTTAGATATTTACAAAATTCTCGAAGAGTTAAATAATTTATTGCAGATCGTCAAATATGGGCACGTTCGATAAAATAAAAGAAGGATTTAAAAAAACCGCAGACAAAGTTGAAGATTCAGCAGAAAGAGTTGCAGATCCCGATACTTACAAAGGTTCAAAAAATGAAAAGGAATACAGAGAAAATGAAAAGGGCGGTAGCGAGCCAATGAACGCAGAAGATATAGCCGAACACGAATCAACTGTAGTAAATAGAGACAAGAATCGTGGTACTTTAGGCGACGCGGTTTAATAGTACCTTTTTTTAAATAATTAATATTCGTAGTTCATACATATTTAACGTATAAATCTATTTTAAAGAAAAATCCATAATCTGTGCATTATATGACTGAAGAATTTGAGATTTAACTTAATAACTTCAGTATTCAAGTAATTGCAGCGGTTAGATAAGCACTATAGTTTGATTGAAAAAATTCTAAAAAAATTATTGTTTAATTTCCGGCTTGTACCAATAAATTGTATTTTTATTCTTACAGGAAATACATTCTTTCTTCATTTCTACAAAATCACCCGGTGGATCATCAAGTTTTGAACGAGGTTCGGTATACACACCATCTGGTGGAATGACATCATAACTGGACCCACATTTGAGACAACCTAGAGTTTTGAAGGACATGATTTGTTTCTTTATCAGGTTGTATGTAAAGATTTCCGGGTTAAGACAATGCAATTTGTCTATTCATAATTATTGATTTATTGCCCGAATCTCTTACCTCTCAACAAGGCTTTAAATTTTTTATATACCGGTTGTTATCAGTTATTGTATAAACTCCTAGACGACGTAGATTGATAGATACTATTTTTTGATATTCTGGATAGATTCATCTATTAATAACCTTCTTTTATTTCTAGTTGTGAAATTCATAGAATGGTTCCCTTTTTATCAGCAGATTAGATTGGAATTTGGATTTAGCACCGAAAAAGATCAGGACGCGGCTGAAAGACTAAGTAATATGATAAAAAGGAAAGCACTACAGTTGTCTAAATTGGAAGCAAAGATAGAGGGAAAAGACGTACTTGTTATTGGACCTGGCCCAAGTTTGGAACGAAATATCGAATTCATTAAGAAGAATAATAAAAAATACACAAAGATAGCCGCCGATGGTGTAGTTGAGATTTTATTGAATAAAAAAATAAGACCAGACGTAGTAGTCTCGGATCTAGATGGGAATCCAAAATATCTAAGGATGGCTGAAAACCTGGGCGCAATAATGGTTATACACGCTCATGGTGACAACGTAGAGTATTTGCGAAAATATGTTCCTAAATTTAGAAAAATAATAGGTACTACTCAGGTGATGCCTACTGAAAACGTATATAATTTCGGCGGATTTACTGATGGTGATAGAAGTGTCTTTTTAGCTGAAGAAATGAGGGCAAAGAGTATTACTTTAATGGGTATGGATTTTGATAACAATCCAAGAAAGGTTTCCAAAAATCATGACGTAGATTTTGAATTAAAGCGAAAGAAGTTAAAAACCGCAAAAAAATTGCTTGAAATGCTAGGAAAGCAATCTAAATCTAAATTAATTAACAAATCAAATTCACGTATAAATGGTATAAGATCCCAACCATGAAATTCTCATTTAACGTATACCATAAAATTAGCAAAAATAAAGCAATTTTACATAATTAATTGATGTGAAAAATTATTATATCTTTTTGATTTATTGAATC
>JAJPIN010000148.1 GCA_021324715.1 Nitrososphaeria archaeon | reverse complement strand
AAATTAATACTTGTGATTAATTAAACATTAATTATGGGTTCTGAAGTAGGACTACTGATGCAAGATTTCGATTTCATTGATTCTTGTATGAAGAAGGTAATTAATGGAGATAGTATTTGCTTCGATGACGCTGAAAGATTAATTTCTACTAACAATGTGATAAAGCTGGCTGATTCGGCTAACATCATTACCAAAAATTTTAATGATGAGAATATTGATGTTGAATCGCTGATAAACGCAAAATCAGGAAATTGTCCGGAGGATTGTTCCTTTTGCGCACAATCAACATTTTATGAAACAGGTATAACAAAATTCCCACTTTTAGCTGATGATAGTATATTAGAGAAAGCAAAGGAAGCTGAAGCGAATGGTGCTTCGAGTTTTTGCCTTGTTTGTGCATACAGAGAACCATCACAAAGTGATTTCCAAAAGATTTGCAAAATTATTGAAAAATTAAGAAAGGCAGTGAAACTGCAAATCAATGTTTCACTTGGTTTCATGACTCCAGAACGTGCACAAAAACTAAAATCGTTAGGCGTTAAGCGGTATAACCACAATCTAGAAGCTTCTGAAAGTTTCTTTTCGACGATATGTAAGACCCATGATTTCTCCGATAGAATCAAAACTGCGAAAATTGTCAAGGATGCGGGTCTCGAACTCTGTTGTGGAGGAATCATTGGAATGGGAGAAACCACAAAACAACGAATTGAATTAGCATTTTCCATTTCATCTCTTAAACCAGATGAAGTTCCAATTAACATTTTGATACCGAGAAAAGGGACCCCTAAAGAACTGGATAATTGCTCAATTCATCAAATTGATATAATTAGAACAATCGCTGTTTGGAGATTTATTATGCCAAAAACCATACTGAAAATAGCTGGTGGCAGAGAAGTTTACTTTAATGATAGTGGCAGGCTAGCACTCCAGGCTGGAGCAAATGGAATTATAACAGGAGGATATCTTACTACAAATGGAAACGAACCAAATAAAGATTTCCAATTGATAAACAAAATTGGCCGCGATAAATGAGTTCATCAAGGATGACATTAATAAACTGAAAACAGAGAATCTCTATAGAAGATTAAGAACTGTTGATAATCATAATGGATCACTAATTCTTGCAAATAAGAAAATAATCAATTTTAATTCGAATGATTATCTTGGTTTATCCTCCAATCAAGAAATAATAAAAAATACATTAAGAGATTTTGACGAAATATCTCAATGCAGTTCAAGACTAGTTGGAGGTAACAATAAAACTATCGAAGAATTAGAAGGCGTTTTGTCAAAACATAGAAAAACACGATCCTCACTAGTATACACGACCGGATATTCAGCTGTTCTGGGAGTCATAAGTACACTAGCTGACAGTAATACAACAATTTTCAGTGACGAACTAAATCACGCTAGTATTATTGATGGTTGTCGTCTAAGTAATGCCAAGATCAAAATATTTCGTCACAATGACTCAGAACACCTTCTAAATTTATTAAGAGGTATTAGCGGCAAGAAAATTTTGGTTACTGAAGGAATATTTAGCATAGAAGGAGACATGTCAAACTTGAATTCAATCTGCAATTTAGCAAAGGAGTTTAGTCTCTTCACAATTGTAGACGATGCTCATGGGGACTTTGTTTTTGGGAAAAATGGCTCTGGAACCCCTTCTGAGTTAAAAGTCAATAAATTGATTGATGTTCATGTTAGTAGTCTTAGTAAGGCCTTAGGTTGTTTTGGAGGATATGTTGCTTGTAATGATATAGTTAGGGATTTTCTAATAAATAGATCCAGACAATTCATATATACTTCAGCTCTTCCAACCCATTTATGTAATTCTGCGCTAAAGGCCATTACTATTGCAAAAGAAGGTATTTTACAACGAAAATTATTCAAAAATGTGAGATTCTTACTGAACGGTTTAAAGAAGATAGGATATGATACAGGAAATTCGATTAGCCAAATAATCCCCATACGCATTAATTCTGAAAATGTTGCTGTGAAATTAGGCAATAGATTGCTGCAGAAAGGCATATTTGCCCATCCCATGAGATTTCCAACAGTTAAGAAGGGCCATGCAGTATTGAGGTTGTCAGTAAGTGCGGCACATACGAAAGAACAGTTACATTATACCTTAGAAGAGCTCGAAAATATTGGTAGAAATTTTAAATTAATTTAATCATAATATCTCCATCGTATCTAGACATTAGATTGGTTGCACCGTTTAATTAAAGTTGAATATTTAGTTTCAACCTGAAATTGCTGCCCGTCTATCAAAAAGATGTTGACATGTCTTCTAATAATTATTACTACCAAGATAGTTAGCTATTCTATATTGCATAATTCGAATTTTGCAATATAAATCTAATACTTCGTGATGTAGGATAATTTTTCTAAAAGATTAATATTTCATAATTCGACTTTAGCAATATTTATTTAATATAACGTATGATTGCTTTTATGGTAGAAAGAGAATTAAAGATCAAATTGGCTGTTACAGAACGCCAATATAGAGAGATAAAATATTATTTTTCTCTTTTACATTCTGAATCAATAGTTTCAGGACTCAAATTTGCGTACAATCGACAAAAAGCGAAGGATGGTGGTTATTTGATTCTTGGAAGGAAGAGTTTTGTAAAAAAAGAGACTAGTATGTTAACTAAGGAACAAGCCAGATGGCGACTTGCAAACTGGAAGTCCATGATAAGGACATACAGAAACAAAGGATATAGTTATCCTACAATAAGCAGAATCAAAAAAGTTATTAAATTTATTGCTAAATCAAGCAATAAAAAATAGGAATTTAGTAAGTAGATGCCTCTGTACTTTTTTCATCTACGTTAATTGAAGATAGATCAGGAAATTTCTCTTTCATACTTTGTTCTACTAGAACAGTAGCTTCTTCAATAATGCTTGTTGATTCCTCACTTAATGCTCTTCCATTATCCACTTCATGTTGGGGAATCTGTGCAGAATCCGACAATATTCCTCCCATCAGATCTGATATTTGAGAAAGTGATTGGTCTGCTTCAGGAACCATAGAAGATAATCCACCTTGAATGTTTTTTATTACAGACATCGCTGGCGTTAATGTAACGACAACATCTCCTAGCTCAGTGATTGTGTTTAGCCGTAATTGAATTTGCTCTAATGCTAACTTCGCAGAATCTACCATCTTGCTCATCTTGCGAATTTGCGAGAGCTCATTTGAAAGTAATTTAGCATATTGTAGATCATGGGTTTGTATTGAATGCACTATTCTTTTAAAAATAAGTTGATCTTTTTCTACTATTTTAGCCGAAATAGCTTCTAGTTTTGAAATTTGAAGTTCTAACTTCTTTTGAGCCTCCTCAATTCGTGGTTTTAGTGGAGGTTGAGATTTGATACTTTCCAAAATTTTTACTGCCATATTCTCGGGCTGCGTTTTATTCCACTTATCTTTAAAGGACATTATACTTCTCTAAATCCTATCACTTTTTTTGCTTATAATATCAAATGTTACCTAGATCGCCGCATCAGAGGTTACAAAGTAATAAGTGGGTTTGAGGATTACCTCACTTCTTGGTTTTATCAAACATATGTAATAGCTGTTTTACAGCACCATCCATGTCCTCTTCACTCACCTCTGGGGACAAGCTATGTTTTAGTAGATTATTGATGGTATTAGAAATCTCGGAGCTAATTTCATCAAAACTATCAACATCGTTAAATCCTTGTTGATAAAGTCTATTGAGCTTCATAACATACATTCTGGTTTGATCATTTACCGTAACTTTATACACATTATTATTCACTTTAATTTCTTCATTGGCCATAATTGTTATCATTGGAAATGACCAAAATCCTCTAAGAAAAACGTTTTGGTGTTCCATTGTGAATTTTTAGTGTTTGGTAATTAGTATGTCACGAGTTGGGTAAATCATACTAAATATCTTCTGAAAAAATTAAAGTCACAACGATAAGACTCAATCAGATAGAATTAACCTGAGTTTTGTGACCAACTTCACACCATCAGGTGTTAGCGTGTAATATCTCACAGCCATCGGCCTGGTCTTAGAAGAGGTCATTAGGCCGTATTCACTCGTTACTAGGCCTGCTCGTTCTAATTTAGACAAGTGAAATGAAATAATTTTCCTATTGTGTTTTAACATTTCTTCCAGCTTACTTGCGTACAACTTCTCAGACTCAAGTCGAAGAAGAATCTGAATCCTAATTGGATGAGATCCGATATGGATCAACTCATAGAAGTCATTTACTTTTTCTCTATTTCTTTTTACATCCATATATTTAGAATATAATTATCCCTAAATATATTATTTTTACTTAATAACAGTGTAGTGTCTTTTAACCCACTCTTATGGGTTATACGGCTATGTCATATCCGTTGATGCTAGTATATATCCGCTTAGAAATTATTAATTAAAAAATAAATTTATTTTTGATACCAATATTGAATACATATCTCATTTAAAAGACGCATTTCGTCAGTTAGTCCCCGTCGAGTGATTTAGGATAGAGGTCATGATGGGATTTGGACCCACGGCCTAAGGTTTACAAAACCTTCGCTCTAACCAGGCTGAGCTACATGACCATATGGTTAAATTTTTTACAACATAATTAAAATTTTGTCCCCTATATAGATAATTTAATTTTGATCCGATTCAAGCACAATTTCAGCTTTTTTATAGTATCGTTTTGGGAATTCAAGAATTAGTTTAGTTTAGAATCAATCTCACAGAATATTGATTCTCATTAGGTGGTTTGAAGGTAAAAATGAGCTTGTCGTTTTTTATATTAATGAGCATTTAAATTATTCCGATTTTTGTAGAATTCATCATATCGTATATATACAGAATTGTTATCTCGTTACGAGTAGACATCTTTGACAGAAACCAGCGTGGATATTGGTAAAGTTTTCCTTGACGGACTCATCGGTAATGTAGTTTATGCGTTAGAAATTATAATAACAATTATTATTCTAGGAATAATCGTAATTACTCTTATTAGCCTGCTCAGGGTAACAATTTCAAGCCTAAAGAAGAGAGAAGGACAAGTTCGTTTACGTATAGACGAGGTAGTATCACGGTTGCTGCGAGGGCTGTTAATCTCCCTCGATATCTTGGTTGCTGCAGATATTTTGAAGACCATCTTAGTTCCTTCTATAACGGAACTTGCAATACTTGTAATTACAGTAATTGTTAGAGTTTTGCTGACTTTTTCCTTGTCAAAAGAGATAGAGAGACAAGAGGGACACTCGAAGTAATTTTATAGTATTTATGCGTCATTAGATATTAAGAAATGTATTTCAATAGTCAAATCAATATAAATTAGAAAAAGCCATGGGAAGATATCTTGTTGTCGTTACAATAGAAAATAAAAAGGAGGTAGGAGATCCAGAAGGGGAAACAATCAAAAAGGATCTTATTTTCAGAAGTGGATATTCAAATATCGAGTCAGTTAGATCTGCCAAGTGCTACTATATAGTCGTAAAGACAAAATCAGAAATTGATGCGAAAAAAGATGTAACAAAAATTTGCGAAGAGCTAAGAATCTATAATCCTATTGTAAGCAACTGCTCGATAGGACCAGTTACAAAACTGAACAAATAATTTGTGGCATGATACTTTACGGAAAATCAGATTGAATCGTACATCTACATTCTGTCCAGTGGAGTAATACCAACTAAACACAGATTTACCTTAAGTACTAAACGTACGGCCTCTACTAAGGAGATTCTCGCGGCAGAAATATTGGTATCAATCTCTTTCAATATGGGTAGTTTTTCATAAAAGATGTTGAACAGTGTAGCAAGCTCATATGCATAGTGTGCAATAAGCTTTGGTTCCATAGCATTAATAGTATCCTCAATAATTATTGTAAATTTTGAGAGATGTTTAATTATTCGGTTTTCAATTACGCTAGAAAGGTAATTCATATCTCCATAAAATGATTTTGCGTTCGATTTTTCAATCAAACGGCAACATCTAGCATATGCATATTGCAAATAGGGTCCAGAATTTCCTTCCAGACTTAACGAATCAATCATGTCAAATTTTATTTCTTTTTCTAGATCGTTCTTAATTAGACTATATCTAATAGCAGAAATTGCTATTTCCTCTGAGGTTTTTTCAAGATCTTCTCCAGTAATTTCTGGATTACGTTTCATAGTTTCTTCTTTTGCTTTACTATAGCAAGTATCAAGAACAAAGTCAGCATCTATGTAAATTCCCTTTCTTCCTGACATTTGTACAGACTTTTCACTTGCTCCACCAATCCCTAAGCTTTTTGCAGTTCTACTTGAAAGTAATACTGGACCATATGAAAAATGCCTATATTCATTTGCTTTCTGTGTAAGTTTATTTAGGATTTCCTTTATTATATTTTGTAATCTTGTTTGTCGGCTATCAATCACCGTTATAGAATATTCAGCTGGAAAAAATATTGGGCGGGTTACATTTCCTGAATTATCGGTTGTGCTAGACCACAAATTTGTATCGTCCCATTGTTTTGCAAAAATTCGATAGTTGAATATATCTTCAATGGTTCCCACTTTCAGTAATGCATATGGAATATCTTTTGCAATGTATGTTGCAGTATTGTCGCTTCTTACAATAATTTTAGTTCCCTCGTCAGAAGAATCGAATGTCCAACATCCAATATTATTACCCTCAGTTTCTTTCGCAATTATTTTTTCATGTTGCAATTTTTCAAAGGTTTTCTTCCATAAATCGGATCTTATTATATGTGATTCAAAATTAAGTAAATCATATCGAGCTTTGATTCTCCAACAAGTTACCAGCTGATCTGTAAGGACTTTGAGTGTGATTTTGGACGCAAATGAGTTTATCTCAGGATCACCTAATTCTAATTTTTTTAACAACGATTTCCTTTTTTCAATCAAAGTGGGATCTTTTTCATATAGTTCATTTACCTTTACATAAATTTCGTTACCACAATACTTATCAAATTTTATGTTCTTGTCAGCTGGTTGTATTGGAAATTTTAAATATAAAAAACCAACGAGAAGATCAGCAACTTGAACGCCAGAATCATCAACATAATTGAGAACCGTTACATCGTGATTTGTTTTCTTTAAAATTCTATACAGGGTATCCCCTATCACGACATTTCTAAGATGCCCTACGTGTAATGACTTGTTTGGATTAACACTAGTGTGCTCAACAATCACTTTTTTGTGCTTACCTAAATCTAAAAAAGAGAGATTATTTTCCAATATATCAGATGATATCTCGTTACCAATTAAATCAAAGTTTGCCTTAAAATTAATATACCCACTTTCATGCGCTGCAACAGACGATATATAGTATCCAAATTCTTGTTTATTTTGGTTATAATAATGCCGGTATTGCTCAACTAACAATGAAGCAATTTGGTAAGGTGATTTTTGCAGTTCCTTTGTAAGCAAAAATGCAACATTACAGCTCAAGTCCCCAAAATCTTCTTTTGGGGGTTCTGTAATAGTGTATGATTTGTTTTTAATATCAAATTCCTCAAGTGCAAATTTGATTACTTCATTAGCCTGTGCAGCAAATTTCTTGAAACTCATTTCTTATCTTAAATAATTTAAATTAACGTAATCAATGGCATCACACAAACCTACTCCTTCCTTGCCACCCACAACATGATCTGCATTAACTTTAACCGCTAGATCCGCGTGCCCTAGAGCGATACTAAGGCCGCAAATACCAAAAACGGAAATGTCAGTTTCGCTATCACCGATGGCTACAACTTCATTTGGTTCAATATTAAGGAACCTTAAAGCTAGAGCGAGACCTTTTGCTTTATTGACACCTGTCTCATTAATATGATATGCATATTTACTATCCACTATGTCTAGATCTAATTTCCTTTCTCTTAGTATTTTTTTTGCTTCATTTATATCAAAAGTCCTTTGCAATACAATCTCCGAAAGTCTAGGAAACACAGGTTTAATATCCACATTAGATATACATTGCTTTAAAATTTCATACCCCTTTGAACAGAGCTCTTTATTTCCGAGAATAGTATAATCTGAAGGCCCTTTACCTACAACTCCGCCATTTTCTCCTACCGCCACTCTCGTTAGACCCAAAAACATAGACAAGACATAAGCCTCAATCCAGGAACGGCCAGTAACGAAAAATACTCTGTAGCCTATTTTTTCAAGAAACCTCATTTTTGAGACTGCAGGCAGATAGATCATTCCATTTCCATTTTCGGTTAGAGTTCCATCGATATCTATCGCAAAGGCTTTAATCTTCAGATCCTTGCTAGGCAATGGCAATCTACTGAATTATTGTGTTAATATTTGCGTATGATTAACTTTACTGAAACATGATTAAACAATTATTAGTTCTTAATTGCTTTATTCGATCACAGACAACCGAGGCATTTAGCTATGACATTTACGAATAAATATTTCATATATGTAATATTGTCCTGGGTCCGTGGCCCAGTCAGGAAAGGGTGCTGATTTTCGAGCATAAGCCTCCGGAGCCAGAGTTCATGGGATCGAAGCCCATCGGACCCGTACTTCTAGTAGCTCACCAAACTTAATTGGAAATCCTTATATGAGTAAAAATTGACTCGATTTACATTAGTATGAGTACTGAATTGGTAGTACTACGGGATTATGATAATCAATTAATGAATCGGAGAGAACTCCATGTTATTTTTAGGAATGTGCCTGGAAATATAAAAAAGAAAGTTGCAATTGAAACAATATCTGATGCAAATAAGGTTGATATCAAGACAATTGTTCCAATAGAAATTAGATGCAACAAAGGCAGTACTGATGTTAATGCCTTATTTCATATTTATGCAGATGAAAAAACAGCTAATGAAACTTTACCAAAATACATGTCAATGAGACTTTTGGAAAAGACTGAAAGAAAAAAAATCATTGATGAAGAAAAGGCACGAAAGCTTAAACAAAAACAGCAGAGTTCAGAAAAGGGAAAGACAAAGTAATACTCGAGAAGATGTTTATGACTGATAAAAAGAAAGATTCAAAATTTCAAATATATTCATTCTATGATATTTCTGGTGAAAAGGTAACTCGAAAAAAGAGAGATTGTCCTAGATGTGGAAGAGGTGTTTTCATGGCAGAACATAAAGATAGAAATACCTGCGGTAAATGTGGTTTTACGGAATTCAAACAAAAGACAAAATAAACACTTGATCTTATCTGGTTTTGAGTTAGGAATAATGATGTTTTCATTTTTATGAGTGTATATCACTAATTTAATAAATCCTCTTCACTAACAATATCCAATATATCAAAGAATTGGCATTTGCACTTATTATACAGTATCTGACATAGATTTGGTGATATGTCTTCATCCCCATCAATAAATCGTCTAATTGGAAAACCATTATCACATAATATTATTAACTCTAATTTTTTTTGACCCCTCATAATGGACTTCATTTGATATATAAATTTCCAATTTTTGGTTCTTGTACTAGTCAGTTCTACAATTCTAATTCCTGAATCATTTACTAATTTCAGGACTGATGCTTTTAGATTATCCTCACAAGAGACCAGTGTCCTGACTTTCATAGCATAAAAAGGTACCGTTTTAGGTAAAGCTTTAAGTTTCTCTTTTATGTTGAATATGAGTCCATTGGATCGAATTGAAAACTCATGCTTGAAACTGACTAGTTTGGAGTTTTTAATTGATATGTAAAATGGTCTTCCACTACCGAGTACCAGACTCTCCGGTTCTTCCTTGCCTAGGGGCCAAAAAGTAATGGATTCAGTTTCAAAAAGATTCATCAATTTTTTCTTTATAATATTTTCTATATGACTACGATTGACTTTTAAAGAATTATCAGGGTGACGATACACGATTCTAAATCTTTT
>JAJPIN010000179.1 GCA_021324715.1 Nitrososphaeria archaeon | reverse complement strand
TGGGATCTTTGTATTTTTCAATATGTTGCCTAAGTGCAAGCATGACTGCCGCCGAAGCAAGGCCAGCTATATCAGCGCCTGTGTATCCTTCTGTCTGGGCAGCCAAGGTCTCAATATTCACATCGCCTGCTAGTGGTTTTTTTGAGGTGTGTATTTTAAAAATTTGGGTCCTAGCCTCTTTATCAGGCGGTGGAACATACAATAGTCGGTCAAAACGTCCCGGCCTAAGTAGAGCTGCATCAATAATGTCTGGTCTATTGGTAGCTGCTATAATAATCACATCGGACAATACTTCTAGTCCATCAAGTTCTGTTAAAAGTTGGCTGATAACTCTTTCAGTAACATGTGAATCGCTACCTAGAGCTCCACGGGTTGGAGCTATGGCGTCAATTTCGTCGAAGAACACTATACAAGGAGAGGCTTGTCTTGCTTTTCTAAAAATTTCACGCACTCCTTTTTCTGATTCGCCTACCCATTTTGAGAGCAGTTCGGGACCTTTTATGCTAATAAAGTTGGCTTCGCTTTCGTGAGCAGCTGCTTTTGCCATCAGAGTCTTTCCTGTCCCCGGTGGCCCGTAGAGAAGTATACCCTTTGGAGGTGTAGCGTCAGTATGTACAAATAGTCCATGATACTTGAGCGGCCATTCCACTGCTTCTTGAAGTTCCTGTTTTACATCTCCAAGGCCTCCGATATCCTCCCATTTGACGTCTGGAATCTCTACGAACACTTCACGCAGGGCAGACGGTTCTATTTCTTTTATTACACTTAGAAAATCGTCCATCTTAACTACGATTTTCTTTAATATATCTGAGGGAATGTTCTCTGTATTAAGATCAATTTCAGGCAATACCCTTCTAAGTGCCCTTATTCCACCTTCTTTTGCCACAGCTTGTAAATCCGCGCCAACAAAACCATGCGACATGCTGGCTATGATTCCCAAATCCACATCCTTTTCTAATGGCATTCCGCGGGTGTGTATCTGAAGTATTTCTAATCTGCCTTCTTTATCAGGCACTCCAATCTCAATTTCTCTGTCAAATCTACCAGGCCTTCTGAGTGCTGGGTCAATCGCGTTTATTCTGTTAGTAGCGCCTATTACAACCACCTTGCCCCTTGTCGACATGCCGTCCATTAGCGAGAGAAGCTGGGCCACCACCCTTCTTTCCACTTCGCCTGATACCTCTTCTCTTTTTGGAGCAATCGAATCAATTTCGTCAATGAAAATAATTGCCGGAGCATTTTCTTCAGCCTTTTTAAAAATCTCCCTTAATCTCTCTTCTGATTCACCGTAGAATTTGCTCATAATTTCAGGTCCCCCAATCGTGTAGAAATTTGCGTTTGTTTCATGTGCCACAGCTTTTGCAAGTAATGTCTTCCCTGTGCCAGGAGGCCCGTGCAATAATACTCCCTTAGGAGCTTCAACACCTAACCTCTTGAAAAGCTCTGGGTGCCTCAGAGGCAGCTCAATCATTTCTCTTAAGCGAGAAACCTCATTTTTTATTCCTCCAACGTCCTCGTAGGAGATTGATGGAACGTCACCGTCCTTTGCTACTTGAACTGCTTTTTCACTTTCTTCCGAGACTGTTACTTCAGTTGAATCTTCAATCAAAACTGGACCTGAGGGTTTTGTAGATATGACTACAAGATCTACTCTTTGCCCCATTATGGTTAAAGGGAATATATCACCGGTATTAAGCAAACTGCCTAAAAGATACTCCTTGAGATAGCCTTCTGCGCCCACTATGCGAAGAGGTTCTGTTGGTGCCAAAGTAACTTTCTGGGCATTTTTTGATTGCACCTTTTTTATTTCTACAGAGTCATTGATTCCCACATCAAGTCTATTCCTCAAGTATCCGTCTATTCTTACTAGACCTTTCCCCCTATCTTTTTCCCGCGCAGGCCAGTACAGAACAGTTGTTTTCTTGTCGACAGATGAAATTTCCAATGCGTCACCAGCAGATAATTCAAGCTGGCGAACGACTTCTGGATCGACTCTTGCAATTTTTCTTCCCACGTCGGATTGTTCTGCCTCTGCTACCCTTAGGCTTGAACTAACATCGTTATTAGATGACTCTTTTCCACGATCACTCAATTTACATCAACCGTAATACGCACGCATAATATTTAAAAATCACACCAATAATAAAATTCACCTAAAATATCTTCAGATTTTGTATTCTACAGTTGGAGATTTAAGCACTTATTTGCCATCAATATGCACTTCAGATGCCTGAGCACTTTATTTACTTCTGGCGGCATTTAAATAAGGTATTTTTCGTGTAGCCAATACTAGTAACGATATTTCACATAGTACTGGTTGTGATATTGCGGGTCAAGATGGATGGAATTTTATTTCAAGGCATTTGATTTAAAATTCATTTAATATCTCTAAAAATTAAGATTTTAAAATATCAAGGAAAGCAGATTCATAGATAAAACTTAATTTTTTGAAAATATTAACGCAAGTAGAGCGATCAAACTTGTATCCATTATAAATGATACATTGTGCAGGATCACTAATATTTCTTCCACACATTATACACTCCACCATATACTTACTTGATTAGAATCGTATAAAAGAATTCTATTAATAGTTACAAACAATAGAATAGAAAAAATTAGAAATTTGGGTTGTTGAAAAATCTTTTATCATTGAATATTGGTAGAATTCATGTTGGAGCGTAATCTTGTACTGTTGGTGGATGATGAAATCGATATCCTAAACTTGTTTAAAGAGGTTTTAAGTGTAAATGGAATTAATGCTCGCGCTTTTACAAATCCGGAGTTGGCCCTTGAGGAGATTGAAGAAAATCATGCTAAATACAAATTGGTGATTTCTGATATCAGAATGAGTCCAATTTCGGGTTTTGAATTCATCAAGAAACTGAGGGATATCGACCCGAGGATAAAGGTAGTTCTCATGACAGCATTTGAAATAGAAGCAAATCAGCTCAAAGAGGTCCATACAGACGAATTCTTCAACAAACCGATAGAGATAGATAACCTAGTCCAACTTGTAAAAAGATATGTTGGACAACCATAAAGTTATTCAAATCAATGATTGAGAACCGTTGTTTTTTACCTGACTTTGACGCCGTACTCAGATTCTAACAGATTTTTTCTAAGATACGAATCAATATTCTTCATAACCTGCGGATTGCCTTCGATGTGCTTTATTAATCGTTTATCACTGTAATTGATATCACGGTATTTCATAATTCCATCCTCAGGATGGTAGTCAAATTCTACCGATAAAATGCCTGAAATTTCGTTGTTTTCTTCTTTAATATTAAACGCCATCAAATGACTAAATCTAATTGGCTTCGTCTTTATGTCTTTTTTATCATCATTATCAAGCTGGGCAATGGAATTATGCTTGGCGATTTTACATGTCTCGCTATTTCCTCTACCCATTACGCTTTAAAAAGGCAACATTGTCTATAAAGATTTTCATCAAGGATACAAGGCGACTTTGTCCATGTGAGTAATTTGCTTTATTGGCACGAAAATTTACATAAATATATATTTTATTGTGCACTCACGATTTGATTATCCGGGCATCGCTTAGTAATGAAAAAATCTGGATTTTTATGGTTTAGTAGTCACAACTGGAATCAAAGAAATGCTAGCTGTTAATGGATTTACCAAAGAAAAAATACTCAATACAACAGTAAACAACTTGGCAGATGCCCTTCACCTTGATTATGTCGCTCTTAATATCTATAAATCAGCAAAGAACTAATTATCCACTGATCGTATCAGACTTTAATTACCAATAATGCTTCAAAAGGCTTTACTATTCTAGGATATCATGGCAAATTATTGGTAAATGTAAATTTGAAGTGGCATTTTTCTAGCTAGAATAGAATGTTCTTGTAGATAATACTAAATGTACTAATAGAAACTGTAGAAAAATTGAGGATCAACATGGTTAGTGCTTGGATGGCGAACTATTATATAAATATTGTATTTTCTTGGTAATAGTTAATATTTAGCTATAGTTCATATAAATAAGTGGAGAGCCAATATATGAGACTACGTTGTAACACTGATAAATCATGTTGAAGTATAAATTGCATAGGGAATATCTTTTGGTTTATCATATTAGTTTTGTCGTTAGTTGGAGGAAAAAATGTGCGGAATAGCTGGAGTCCTAAATAAGAATAACGAAGGCGTGACCGAGGACCTCATACTGATGCTGTCATGCATGCATAATCGCGGTCCTGACGGCGTTGCAATACAAGTTGGACATTATAAAGCAAATCCTTTGGAATCGGCTGAATTATCGACACCTTATACTGATGGGAAATTCGGACTGGGACACGTAAGGTTAGCAATTGTCGGGGGTCAATTAGGGAAGCAACCCTTCACAAGCTGTGATGGAAGAATAACTTTAGGACACAATGGTGAAATTTATAATTATAAACAAATTAGAAAGAGATTGAAACCTGGACACCATTTTGTTAGTACCTCAGATAGCGAAGTGATCCTTCATCTACTTGAAGAAAAATTAGCAGAGTCAGAAAGTTTGGTGGAGGCATTAACAAAAATGGCAAAAGTCTTAGATGGAGTGTATAGTATTGCAGTAAAGGACCACATAACAGGTGAAATAGCACTTGTCAGAGATTTACTAGGGGTTAGGCAACTTTACTATAGTGAGGATCCTCAACAGGTCACATTTGCATCAGAGCAAAAAGCAATATGGCTTTTGGGGGGAAATAAATCAGTAAGAAGGGTAATGCCAGGTCATGCCGTTGTGATAAGTAATAAAGGCTCTTTAAGAGAATATAGAATTGCAGAACCTCCAAGGTCATTGAATTCTAACAGGAAAAATTTTAGATATAACACTATTGAAGAAGCTCTCAGAGCATACAAGAAATCATTAATGTTAGCAATGAAAAAACGTACAGCGGGGCTAGATAAAATAGGAATCATATTTTCAGGTGGAATAGATAGTGTTTTAGTAGCATGGTTAGCCAAGGATATGGCCAAAGAAGTAATCTGTTATAACGCCGGCACTCCTGGCTCTTCAGATATTTTATTTGCAGATAAAGTATCAAAGGAGCTCAACTTAACACTCAAAGTAAATGTAATAACCAAACGTAGCACTCAAGAAATGTTACCAAAAATCATACATGCCATTGAAGAGAGGGATGCAGTGCAAGTTGAAGTGGCATTACCAATTTATTCCGCCATGGAATTGGCAAAGAAAGATAATATTAAGGTAGTATTTTCCGGCCAGGGCGTAGATG
Source organism: Nitrososphaeria archaeon (assembly GCA_021324715.1). Taxonomy (GTDB): domain Archaea; phylum Thermoproteota; class Nitrososphaeria; order Nitrososphaerales; family Nitrososphaeraceae; genus TA-21. The sequence continues at coordinate 3,872 of JAJPIN010000179.1, read as the reverse complement.
AAATATTTGGCGGTTACCAATGGTACCCTAGGATAGTTGAAACTGAAGGATATTCGTCTCTCAGAGACCACATGATAGAGGATCTCTTTTTACTCTATAAGGAAACTTTAGAAAGAGAAGATAAAACGACTATGGCACATGGCATTGAGATGAGGGAACCTTATCTGGACAAAGAAGTCATAAGAACCGCTTTTGATATCAATCCAAGACTCAATATTATAGGACCATATGATAAGCTTGGAAAACGGGTGCACAGAAAACTAGCAAATGATTTAGGAATCCCGTATGAAATTGCATATAGGAATAAAGCAGCTGCCCAACATGGATCTGGAATACACTTTATTATAGACGAAATAGCCCGCGAAAATAATTTTGACGAGAATAGAGTATCTACCGGATATCTGTGTCAACTTGAAAAAAGAGAATTATTAGGAAGTTCACAGCGGTACGGATTCAAATATGGAAATAAGGAGTTATGGATGACATCTCCGCACATCCAGTTGTACTTGGATAAAATATTTGAGAACGTTTATGGAAAATCGAGCTCCCTCATCGATAGCTCTGAAGAAGAAGAGTTACTGACCAACAAAATAATTAAAAAAATTTAATGTAGTTCTTGCATTAGATCAATGCTCGCAAAAAAGAACAATAAAACAAGCGTATTGTATTGCTATTTTCTATTCACAATATTGATAATAGAGCTTTCCAATTGTGCAAGCCTAAGTGGTTTTATCAAAACCTCTACCCGTTTATTATCAAAAAGAGGACTATTTGCTATTTCTTTCCTTACAGTCTCATAGGCAGTAACAATAAGAACTGATGAAGTTGGATATTTATCCAGAATTTGGATCGCTGCATCAATTCCATTCGTATTATTGGGCAGCTTATAGTCAATTATTGCCACATCAGGTAGAATTCTGTCATATTCGGAGATTATTTCATTTGCGGTAGTTGAGGTGGCGACTATTTTATGCCCTTTGCTCGATAGATAGTCCTTGTATAGCAAAAGGATATCTTGTTCATCTTCAATAATCATGATGTTGAAATGTCTTTTTTCTTTTTTGGTCAATTGTACGGTTTCTGTTGTTTATTAGATAATATTACTTTATTGTCGAAAGAAATGAAAGGATAAAAAGAAGAGATATGCATGTTACAATATCAAAACCTTTTCCAAAGCGAAAGAGAAAATAAATCCTTGTTAGTAGATCCAACCTTTATCAAGGAGGAAATTAACAAGAATAAACCCTACCAAATTTTAATTTTAGTGTGCAGGAGTTATTTATCATTAGGTCCATTAGGGATAGATGGGAAGATTTTTTTGATATCTAGGAATCGTTTCCTTAATGTTACAACACTTACGTTTCCAGCAATTGAAATTTTAGATTGACTAGTTTTTTCTCCTTTCTCTAGACATGCGCCGTACAAGACTGCAACTGCGATAGCACATGGATCCTTTCCAAAAGAAAGTGGATTATCTTTTACTACTGACATCATCTGCATAGCGTGTCTAGCAGTTTTCTCACTGATTCCTGCATTATTAGCGATTCTAGTAAGATGTGAGGTAGAATCAATAGAGGGAAGTCGAATCTTGAGTTTTTTTACAAGTAATCTATAGCATTTCCCGGAAAAGATCGTGTCTGTATTTGATATCTCAGCAATTTCTTCTATGGTTCGGGGGACATTCATTTCCCTACACGAGACATATACACATGCAACAACAAATCCCTTGATAGACCTTCCTTTAATTAGACGTTGGTCCAAGGTTTTTCTGTAGTAATATGCCGATTTTTCTATGATCGTATCACTCAAGGAAAGCTTATCCTTTATTCGCATCAGAACAGCAAATGCATTTTTAAGATTTCTATGGTAGCTTCTATTATTGTTAGAAATCTTGTTCCAACGTCTCAACCTTTGTATTGCTGAACGCTGATCTACTCTTATTGCTACACCGTCTGCATCCACATTTGAGTAGGAGATCATAGTAGACAGATTTTTATCATGATGGGCCAGAGAAGACGGAGTTCCCAAATTCATGTTACCCAGATTAGTATTAGTATCTAGTAGTGGATCAGCATACTCCCGTTCAACTGAAAGAACAATGCCACAGTCGCTACATATTTTTTCCCCAGTTCCGTGATCAAAGACAGCTTTATCGATGTTACAATTGTGTCCTTCGACTAACGATTCTTTCGTCGAGCCATTCATTGCAAAACTCATAAACTAATTGCTGTGACTTTCTTCTATTAAGATCTAAGTATACAAGTACAATATTGTTAAATTCTGTGTTGCGTTGTAACACATTTGGTTACAGAACAACACATTTATGTTTGAGAGGGGCATGAATAGTGTGCCTACTTCCACTACAAGGTCATTTCGGGTCGATATGGAGTTATCAAAGGTTCTCGACGAAGAGTCGGAGAGAATGGGCGTTTCAGTAAATGCTTTGGTAAATATGATTCTCAAACGTTATTCAGAATTCACGCGCTTCCTTTCGAAAATTGATTTAGTGATCATAAATAGGGAGTTGCTAAAGTCACTTTTTGATTCATATCCTGATGAGGACATATTTGGACTCGGAGTATCGGCAGGACAAATTATTCCGCGTGATACAATCTTGTTCTGGAAAAAAACAGTGACTTCCGAATCAGTGTTAGAGTATATTGACAAAATAATTTGTCGCTATGGATTTTTGGGAACGTACGATGAAACTACTCAAAATGAAAAGCGAATTATTGTCATTAGACACCGGCTGGGTAAAAAAGGATCTCAGTTTCTCCACGGTTATTTAAAATCAACTCTTAAAAACACACTAAATTTAGACAGCTCTTTTGAGCTTACTGAATCTTCCGTAAAACTACAGGTAGATATTTAGTAAGTATAATTGAAAGAGGATAGGTTAGACGTCTTGGATTAATACAATAACAAATTACTTGACAATTAAGAATTTTGAAAAGCAAAGAACCTTGAATAAAATCATATTCGTATTTAAGTCTACATTGCATTTGCGAACGAATAACTTTATAATCCCCTCGAGAATTTCTAGTTGTGAAAATTAGAAATCACGATATTAATCCTGCCTTGCTCGTCATTGACATGCAAAATGGATTTGTAAGTAAAGGTGGATCGTACGATTTAATGGGATTAAATGTTTCTAAATATAGGGATGTAGTCCCATCTCTTAAACGACTTATTGCATTGTGCAGGAAAGCAAAAATACCAATTTTTTATTCTCAGGCTGTTAGAGAGGAGTCTGGAATTGACCTTTTGACCCGGTCACACAGGATACTTCCAAAGTCTCGATCAGAGAGAATAAAAAGGCGACCAATCTGCATTAGAGGAAGTTGGGATGCTGAAATTGTTGAGGAGTTGAGACCGAGTTTGGATGACCACGTGGTTATCAAGAGGAGGGATTCTGTATTTCAAGATACGGAAGTCGAAGTCTGGCTAAGGAGTTTGGGTATAGATTCAATAATTTTCTCAGGAATAGACACATCCATTTGTGTTGAATCCTCTCTACGAGATGCCTTCAATCACGGATATGACGTTGTGTTAATTTCCGATGCTACTGCCTCAAATAACCAAGACCACTACAAATCAACTCTTGACAACATACGTAATTACTATGGATTGGTTATGAATCTTGATGAGTTTGTCGGTAATTTTGCCAAAATTGAAAGGTAATTACCGGTGTTCTCTATTTAGATCGTAAAATTAAGTCTTCAAGATTAGTTGGCAGTTAACCTTAAAATGAGTATTATAGATGAACTATTGTGGATTGAACTTCAATTCTATTTTGAGGGTGATTTGTACTAATGTTCGCTACCCCAACGGGTATCAGTTTAAGCGAAACGACAATCTGCTCTGCCCAGTTC
>JAJPIN010000131.1 GCA_021324715.1 Nitrososphaeria archaeon | reverse complement strand
CACTGACAGGAAATCTTTGGGAAACAGAAAATGGCCGTAGCACTGACGATGAAATTAATCTTGCATTACCTGGATTTAATAGTGGATGGAAGGAGGTAATCGGTTTCGCTAACGAGACCCCCGGATTCAATAAAGATAACCTGGAAGATTTTGGAGGAAAGGGTACTTATAGAGACCCTGAATTTGTCTGGAGAGATACCGTTGCACCTACCTCAGTCCTATTTTTGCATACTGACAAACTCGGACCAAAGTATATGGACACGCTTTTAGTAGGTAGCGTAAAAAACGGTACCATTTTTAATTTTCCATTGGACAAGACAAGGACGCATTTAGTACTTTCTGGCCCGTTGTCAGATAAGAAAGCCGACACTAATAATGAAACAAACAGCATAATTTTCGGCAGAAATTTCGGAGTAATTACTGATCTTCAAATTGGCCCGGATGGTAACTTGTATGTTCTATCTAACTATAAACGCGACGGAACAATATTCAAGGTTGATGCCAAGAATAACATTAATTAAAATTCGAATCCGTTTAAATTTGTCCTATTAGGTTGTTTGATATTTTAGCGAATGTAAGTGGGCTGTCTGTACCTTTCGAAACAATACATTATGCCATCCCTTGAGCCAACAAACAACATTCCGTCTGATAAGCATGGAGAAGAATCTATGCTCCCCATTGTAGGAAACTTCCATTCCTGTTTTCCCGTGTGGGAGTCTATGCCATAAATAAATGAGTCAAGATTTCCGAAAAATAGTAACGAGTCATATTCACTAGTAGAAGGTGATGACCATATTTTTCCAGATGTTTCAAATTCCCAACTCTTAGAACCTTTTAGATTGAAACAGTAAAGTTTATTGTCTGAACTACCAAATATGATCTTATCCCTTATCAAGAGTGGAGATGATAAAACTGGCCTTAACACTGTTTTGCTCCATTTTATAGTACCATCGATACTACTTAAGCAATATATCCCACCTTCATGGGTCCCGATAAAAATTAAATTTTCTGATAGACATGGCGATGAGGAACGTACTTTACCATTCAGCTTTGATTTCCACCTTAGAAGCCCATCCGAATCGACTGAGTAAATGAAACCATCGTCTGATCCAAAATATATACGGTTATCGTAGTATGATGGAGAGGACCAAACCTGACCGTTCGTTTCATATTTCCAAATTATTTCTCCCCTCTCATCGAGAAAATACAGATTACGATCCATTGATCCCAAAACTATATTTTTTCCTACACCACATGGTGATGAAAAAATATCTGCTGAAATTTGTAGTTTCCAGCCCATACTCCCATCATTTTTATCAAGTGAAAAGATAGAGTTGTTCTTTGAAATATCATTATTTATCCAAGAATCAAATGTGGCACAAATCAACTTTTCGTTCAATATTATCGGGGATGACACGATAGGACTCCCAATGTTATAATGCCATTTGATTTCTCTTTTTATTATATCTAAACAAAATACACGTCCTGTCAATGTACCGACGTACATAAAACCCCCTTCAAAAACTGGAGAAGATATAACTGGACCTAGCTCTATTGTCCAGTAAAGTAATGGTTTAATTATGGGTTTTGTTTTTGTTGTGCCAGTTCTCTTCATATTTCCTCTAAACATAGTCCAAGATTCCTTATTTTCAGTTGACATAGGCTAGTCTCTCAATTTAATAAGCAATATGAACTTGAAAATAATCCTCATGATGGGGGATTTATCTTGTACAAATTTGTACAAATTTATTCTTTGCAACAGTTCCCCAATGGAATATCATAACCGTGCGGGCATGACCTGGGGTGCTTCAATAACGTGCATAACGCATCAGTAAATTTCTCCTTCATGTGATGCTCTATTCCACATACCATCTCTTCATCAACTTCAATTTTTAACGCTTCCTTCATCATTACTTCTAAAAGTCTTGTATTTCTTATCATTCGTTCTCCAATTTTTTCCCCTTCGGTTGTTAATTTCATTACTGCGCTTCCTTTTACATACTTTACAAGATTTGCGTCATTAAGTTTGTGGAGCATTTGAACAACGGAGGGTTGCCTCACATTTAGAATTTTAGCAATAGAACTCACTTTTACCTTTTCCTTCCGTTCACGCATATGCCAAATAGCCTTAAGATACATTTCAACATGTTCAGATTCAGCCGTTCCTAGATAGAGCTCTTCTTCAGAATTCATGCTAATGGTCCCTAGCATTAGATAATTTTAATCGCAATATGATTATTAAGTTTCCGTTTGGTAAATTTCATTATTTTTGTCGCCTCATTCTCAAATTTTGAATATGGCCAATTGCGTTCCCAAGAGTTGACATTAACCAAATCATCTTATTCACCATCCTTCAAATGTGCCATAGATTTTCTCGATGATTCAATCAACTTCTTTCTGCGGGGCTGTATTACTAAAATATAAAGAGCTCCCGCAGAATATATTGATAATAGTATTATTTGGGCAATTGTTGTTTCGAGCGTCGGATGAATACCAGTCATTGTTGCCAGGTTTATCTCCAACCGTGGTATAATTCCAAAGAGATGTGTGGTTGGGATATAGTCCACCTCTTGGAACTCTCTAACTGCGTTACCTATGAATGCAACAGACATGTAAGCTCCAATTGCCATAGTCAGACCAAACAAAACCCGGAGTGGCAACTTTTTTCCCAACTTTCTAATCATAAACACAATGCTAATAATTATAGTCAAACCTAGGACTAGTCCTAGTAGTACAAAAATTTCCATATTCTCTGCAAATGAGAACATAGCCTGATAAAATAAAACAGTTTCAAAGCCCTCTCTATAAACAGTAAAAAATGATAGCATTGCAAAGACCATTACGCTTCCAGTAGTTGTTGCTTGCCATACTTTTGCTTTTACAAATTCTATCCATTTTTTTGTTTCAACCTTATTTAATATCCAGAAACTTACCCAGAATAATACTGCAACTGCTGAGATAGCCGCAATTGCTTCAATCAGATCTTTACTTGCTCCTGTTATACCTATAATAAATTGGGCAATAAACCATGTAATGATTGTTGCAATTATGGCTATGAAAATACCTAGATAAACATGTTTCTTATATTGTGCATTGCGTGATGCTTCAAGATATGTAAGGATAGCGCCAATTATAAGTGCTGATTCAAGACCTTCTCTGAATATTATTGAAAAAGAAGCAGAAAATGCCAATGTAGGGGCTATCACACCAGTACCGGTGACTAACCTTTCAGATTCATCTAATCCACCTCTAATTTCTACAACCTTTGCTTCAATTTTTGAGTATGGTTGATGCTGTTGAATCATATTGCGGAGCTCCGCAAATTTTATTTCCATATCAAGAGTATAGTCTGGATTTATCGGCCTTAGAGGAATTTCTATTCCTTCATAACTGTCCAAGTAAGCTGATCTAGATGTGATGAATGCTTCAGAAAATTGACCATCTCTATACTGTTGAAGGAGATCAACTAATTTAGTCCTTATAGTATCTATGTCAGTCCTTACCCTAGTCTTCTCTAACTCTGAACTCTGGCCAAAGCCTTTTTTTACTCCAGTGAAGGTCCCAAAACCTTTACTTAATTCTCTAATATCACTTAAATTACTTGGTTGACTATTCTCTACAATACGCGCTGGATTCTCGGCGTTATCATTTGCATTGAGTTTTTCATAATTCACATTCAAGAGATTTGCAGCCTTTGAAAGATTACTAGTAATACTAGGTAGAAGAACAATTATTTCTGATTGCTGTTTGTTTTTAATTAGTTCCCGAAGTTCCTCTCTCATCATTAATTCTATACTATTCTTAAGGTTCGGATCAACCTTTTCAAGTAGCGGTTCGATATATTCAAAGTTGTCCAAATATGCGGCCGTTGCGTACTTCTCAGCTGAGGAATAATCTGAATTGATCGTTATGACATTATTGACTTTTGAAAGTAAATTTTTTATATTCCCAAAATAAATTCCCGAATTATCGGGTTTATAATTAGAATCCTTTTCATTTAAGTTAGTTTGGATAGCTGTTATCAATTTTGAAATAGTTTCTAGGTCGGATTTTTGAGATATTGAATCATGCAGGTCTCTAAAAAAGGACTCAGTCTCCATTCTTTTGGAATCGCCAAACGAATTAGAAATGCTTTTGTATAATTTATGCGAGATATCCACCATACCTACAGCATTTTCATAATCAATTTGATTACTGAGATCTTTAGTAATTCCAATATTTGACAAGTAGTATGATTTAGAAGTATCATTTAACAGTACTATAATAGTCGATGCTATGATTGAATTGTAATCCGCTTTATTTAGCTCTAGTATATTTGAGTTAGTGGTGTTCAATATGTCCACAATTTGTACGATCTTACTTTCTATTTCTGACGATGAGTTAGATTTTACCATTATCGGTAAATCAATTAAAAGTGATTCTAATCTTTCAGTTAAATTCTGATCTCTTTCTCTTAGTTTGTCCTTAATGGATGGAAAAATTATTGAGTGAGAGATATACGCATGTTCAAAGGCACTTGTACTATCCCCTTTTGAGAGGCTTGCCTGAACCAAACTCATTCGTTCTGCAATTCTCTGCAGGTTAACTGTCAGTAAAATTTGGTCAGCAGAACTAATTTCTACATTTTGCTCGCCATATGTGGAGCTAAGCAAAATAGTGGTAAAAAGAATGGTTATCGATATGTATAACGGAATTTTTTTCTTATTTGAAATCCCATCGAAAATTATCATTCATTTTTTCTACCTCATAGCGGTTCTGAAGGGATAAATTCTTTCAGGGACATAAAACAATTAGGCTTACCTAAGTCAATTAATCCAATATAAATCTTGAGAATCTGTAATCAGTTGGTATATTATCTTTTGTCAATGATTTACACAATATTTATCTGAAACTGAATAAAGTGTATTGTTATCTTAGTACGGATAAAAATTGGTTCAAATTTGTCGAGCCTTTTTAATGTCATTGAATTTTTCAAGCGCGAGAGTTCTTAATTTATTTATTAGAGTTTTAATCTTGTGAACTCCGGGAATAGCAAAATGTCTTGCTACTATAATTGGGCATTTCAGTTCATATAGCATATTTAGAAAATGGGGATCACTAAATAGGTTAAATTTTGAAATGGTCGCGCTAGTTATGACAACATCTGGCTGAAAATTACCCAGAGAAGACAAGATTGTATCTGCAGCTTCGTTACTATATCGCATATCACTATCTGAAAGAGATATCTCGTTGAATTCAATTCCAACTTGCTCAAGATATTCCTTTTGTTCTAGAATATCGGTTATCGCTACAATTTTTTCCTGTTCATCATCTTTTTTGGCATTTATATATAAAACATTAATTTTGAATTGTCCTGAGCGTTCTAACCAACTTGTGGCCTTCAAAACTACATCCGAATGATCTCCTCCATCATATAGTACGACCAAATTTTTCTGACCTAAGCGTCCTCTAGTATTTCTATTTAATTCGAACGTGAACTCTTCATTTCCTTCAGATAAAATAGCTAGAACATCACACGTCAGTAGCGTTTGAATTTTTTTACTATTCCTGAATGTTTCAAAGTCTGTTATCAGCAAATCTATTTTTTGTTCCTCTACGGTAGCCAATATCGCTTCACTTGTATCATGTGATATTCTTACAAGATAGTGATTTAGTATGTTCTCCTTGTCTATTATTTTGTCTAATGGTTCAAATGACTTTTTTGCTATTTCAGCGTATCCTGATCCCGCAGATAAGGGGGTCTGTTTTGGAACTGTGATTACTCTCAAAATATTAATCTCTCCGAAATTTTCTTTCGCAACTCTTATTGCGTATTTCAATAATCTATCTGGATCTTCGGGTGTATATGGAATTAGAATCCTGTAGTCCTTCCTCTCCAGATCACCTTCACTAGTAACTATTGGAGCATAATGATCTATTTCCTTCCTAAAAGTGTACAACCGATATACGAAAAACCCAATTGCCACCCATACTACCGTTATAGCCCAGCTCAAAGGTTGGGTAAATAGCAGAAAAATAGCTAAACCAAGTTTGAGGAAGATACCTATTATTGGTATTATTGGAAAAAATGGAGTTTTGAAACCATAGTCTAACTTGTCGCCATAAATCCTACGAATAGTTATTACAGCCATATTTACTTGAGTAAATAATAATAGAAAAATAACACCTGCTGCAACGGCAATCTGTCCTAGAGGAAGCCCATAAGCCATAATTGCCATTATGATACCTGAAATTAGTATTGCTACATAAGGTGTCTTGTTCTTTTTGTGGATAGCGCTAAGTTGATACGGCATGTTATAGTTCCTTCCCATTGCAAAGGCCACCCTAGCCGAAGAAAATGTTGTTGCATTTAAGGCAGCTAGTGTGGATATCAAGCCCCCTCCTAAAACGATAAATGCTCCGTAAGGAACAAGTAATTCGGCAGCCTTCATTATTCCGAGTTCACCACTTTTGCCAATATACATCCATGATTCTATCCCAGCTGGAAATATGGCGCCAATGGATACAAAAGCAATCAAACAATACAAAACAACTACAGCGCCTAGCGAGATGAATATGGCCCTTGGAATATTCCTTTTTGGGTTTTTTACTTCCTCACCAGTTTGTACGATTACCTCATAGCCTTCGAATGCTATAAAGGTAAGTCCCATGGCTGCAACTACTCCACCTATCCCCATTGGTGCAAAATTCGAAAAGTTCATCCTCCAGTTCGGGTTGCCACTCATAACAAACAAGCCAGCAAAAATTAATAGGAATATCAATCCAAGCTGAATTATGGTAACGACATCGCCCGTTTTACCGGTTTCAGACGTTCCTTTAATGTTGATATAGGTGAAAACGGCAATCGAAACTACTGCTATAAATTTCTCTAATGGTATAACATTTAAAAGCAAAATATTGTGCGAAAAATTCATCATCCCCAATAATCCTGTAAGGAATGAAGCAAAACTTACAGCATATAGGGATCCAGCTATTATGTGTGCTAGCCAAGCCATCCATCCGCTTATGAAAGCATTTGGTCGTGGCAAACCTTCTCTCACCCACAAGTATCCACCCCCCGCTTCTGGCATAGCAGAACCAAGTTCGGCATATGCCATAGCAGTAAATAGCGTGATTATTGCATTAATAATAAACGCAACAATAACCGCACTGCCCGCAAGACCTATTGCCGGCCCGGTCAGCACATAAATCGAGCCACCGATCATTGCTGCTATCCCAACCATGAGTATATCTAGAAGTCCCAGTGACCTGACAAGTTGGTGCCGAGACGTGGTTCCTGCACTTCCAGGAGAGTCATCATCAGCGTCGGACAATTGATATCGTTTCGATTTCAATGATAAGTTAATGTTTTTTATAGATTACGCTTTGTCATTCGATTGGGATTAGCCTTTTTATCGGTGCTAGGCGGATCAGGATGATTATCAGAATTTTGGTATCTAAATTTATATAAAAATAAACCGCTATTACCCTAATGCATCGAGTTGCTCTGATTACCGGTTGTTCCAGTGGAATAGGTTACGAAACTGCATTAATGCTCGGCAGAAATGGATTTCGTACCTTTGCTACTATGCGAAATACAAAAAAATCTGACTCTCTTCAAGAAATAATAACAAAAGAAGGGCTTGATGTAAGTATCCAACAACTTGACGTAAACGATAATGCGTCTATAGAAAATACAATATATAACATAAAGAATGAAGCAAACCGAATTGATGTTTTGATAAACAACGCAGGATTCGGTCTGGTAGGTTTTTTCGAAGATCTGACTCTTGATGAAATAAGAGATCAATTTGAAACTAATTTCTTTGGAGTTCTGAATATCACGAAAAAGATTATTCCGATAATGAGATTACAGAAAAGTGGTACAATTATTAATATAAGCTCAGGTGCCGGACAAGTTGGCTTTCCTGGTATTTCAGCCTACGTAAGTACAAAGTTTGCTATCGAAGGTTTTAGTGAATCCTTGACGTACGAGCTACTTCCATATGGCATAAAAGTAGTTATAATTGAACCTGGAGTTATTAAAACAAATTTCTTCCGTAATTGCAAAGTATCAGAACATTCAGTGAAAAAGAATTCCACATATTCTACTTCTTTAGATAAATTTCAGAAAAATATTGAAATAATGCAAGAACATGCTACCTCTCCTACCGATGTCGCAAAAGTCATAATACAGGTTTTGGGAAATAGTGAACCTAAGCAAAGATATATCGTTGGTAATGATGTTGCAATGATATTAGAAGCAAAAAAGAACCTATCGGACAATGAATTTAAAAAGATGATGATTCAAAATATTATTTGAGCAGGAAGAACTTTGTTTCTACATGGGGTAACATTTTTAACTGTACAAGAAGTCAAGTACAACATGTTTCGGAATTTAAACTAGATACATATTAAAAATGATTGAATAAGTTTCATGCTTTTATAGTATTGTTAGTAATGTAATGGAAGGGAGTAGTGAATCTGTCTAATTCAATTGAGTTAATTGTAAGGAGAATCAAAAATGGTTCTGTTATAGATCATATTGAATCTGGTAAGGCCTTTTTAGTTCTAAAAGCTCTGAATATCACGGGCAGAGAGGGAAATGTGATAACTGTAGCTCTGAATGTTCCTAGCAACAAGTATGAAAAGAAGGATATTATTAAAGTGGAAAATAGATATCTGAAGCCAGATGAAACAAATAAGCTATCTTTGATAGCTCCGCATGCAACTATAAACATCATCAAAGAGTACAAATTAGCAGAAAAGAGAAAGATACAATCACCAGATTATATTACTGGAATATTCAAATGTCCTAATTTAAGATGTGTAACTAATGGCGAGAATATAAAATCCGTCATTGAAATTATGGATAAAAATAAAATGATTTTGAGATGCAAATATTGTGGAAGGATTTTGAGTATAGACGAATTAATAATCTAGTTCAAGTCATATTTTGACATAATATCTTTTCCAGGAGAATAATTTAGCTTCAACCTGGATAAACAAAATTGAATTATTCATATGATACGCGTAGCTAAGACAGAGTACGAAAACCAATGTAGAATAACTTTCCGAGAAATAATTTTTCTGAAATTGTTTTTAAATCTCGAAATCGGTAAGGCCGGACATGGTTGTCTTGGCCCGTAGACGACCAGAACTAATAGCCGCCTTGAAGGCACTAAAATCAAGTTCTACCTGATCTGCGTAGCTCTTTGCATATTGTACCAGCGCGTCATCAAATTTATCTTTTGATCCTAAATATCCAGATATCATTTCTGCTTCTCCAACCTTTGCGTGGGCTCTAGCAAGAGCCCAACCACACATCGTTGCATAATCTAGCAGAGTACGAGGTTTGAAGCTTTCAACGTGTGCTGAGATTTTCATATCATGTAGTTGACGAACATAGTAATCATGTCCTGAATCAGAACGGAACCAACCAAGAAATATGTCACTAGCAGCTTGCATAAGACGTTGTCCATGTACAACTCGATATCCCTGATTCTCATAACGGCTCTTTCTATCTGGAATCTCCAATATTGATCTGCGAGCTTCCTTTGTTTGGAGAAATAATGGGTCCTTCCCATCAGCAAGAAACAAATTGACAAGGCAACGTGTACCAACACTGCCTATACCAACAACCTTAATGGCAGCATCCTGAAAGTAATACTGATCAAATAACTTTTGTTTGTCTTCCTGCAGTGATGCTTTATAGTCATCCAGATATTTGCCTACTTTATCCATGTATTGGTTAGTTTTACGGAAATGGTAGAGAAGTGGGGGTTCATCTATTATCTTTATCTGTCCTTTTACGGCTTTTGTGATCTTGGGAAATAGTGTTTCTGAAGTTCTGGAAATAGCCTGTGATTCCAATTTTCTCAAACGATCTATTATATCCTTATCATTGTGAAAAAACTCAAAAAGATTTTCAATCGATATCTTTGCATACCATCTGTCAAGTCTGCTCCGCAGTGCAAACTCAGACATCCGAATTCTATAGGAGTACGTAGCCATTCTAACTGCCTCATCTGCGATATTTTTAGAAAAACCCAATTCCCTTGCAGCAAGGACGAAGCTCACTACAAGTCGTTTTAGATCCCATTCCCATGGTCCGGTAAAGGTCTCATCAAAATCGTTGATGTCAAAATCTAAAATCCGTTCTGGTGTGGCAAATCCCCCGAAGTTCAACAGATGGCAATCACCGCACACCTGAACTATTATTCCTGAATTGGGTGAGTGGAATAGGTCTCTAGTTTGAACTATTGCAGCCCCTCGGAAGAATTTAAAGGGTGATTCCAACATTCGCTGATATCGTATCGCTACAAGACCTTCAATTCTGTCCTTATTTGAAGTCTCAATTAGGTCTATTGGATTCCATGATCGCAAGGAAGGCGTCCACTCGGCGTGTTTACTACGCGGGCATTTTTCCCGAAGGTCTTTGCCTAGCTGAAATCTTTTTTCCTTTGTGAGATTTTCACGATCCATTTCTAAAGACATCTTTTTAGTTGCATCTAATTTTTTATTT
>JAJPIN010000087.1 GCA_021324715.1 Nitrososphaeria archaeon | reverse complement strand
GTAATTCATGATGAATGGTTAAGATTCAAAGAAAAAAACTGTAAGTTAATTCCAGTGTAAAGCCGTCAATCTAGATAATCTGAGATCCTTTTCTGTTTCCTGATTTTAATAATTGAACTATTTCTCATCCATTCTGTTTTTGATAATGAAGTTTTTGATGTCGCATATCTTAATGCAGAGTCAAACACCTCAAACGCTTTTCCCTTAGATTTAAGACATTCTCTAATTCCTTCTCTAATCTGCCAGACACCAAGCGATATGAAATATTCAGGATGTATTTCCCTCAATATCAACACCGACGCTTTTCTTCTTATTTTAAAAAGGTATTCAGCCACAGACAATCTTCCCGCAAAATATGCCCCTGCAATTGAAGGGTAATGATCTATCTTTTTTCCTAATTCGTAATCCGAACCTATATGGGTTCTTCCGTTGGCATCTATCCATGATTCAATCATTTCAAAACTCCAAACAGGATCTGGAATTAATATCACAGAGTAATAATTCGCCAAATGATTAAAGTCAAATACGAGATAATTATCCAAGCTTGGATTATCTCTGATATTGTTTATTAAATAGCGGGAAATGATATCATCAGCTGCGGTGATACTCCATTTAGTAGGCACTAGTTTACGATTTTTCTTTTTACCCAGCATTCCCATACTTAGTACTTTTGAGATCTTACTGATATCTATATTAGTATCATAAAGATCAATAATGGCATCTGTAGCAAGCGAATCATGATCGTAATATTTTTTTTCAACTTTGCCATCTGCAGTTGAAGGAATAATCTTAAAGTCGGTTACGGGGGCTGAGAATACTGTAGGAGTTACTTCAGACTCATTATTACTTAAAGCGTTGATATCTAAGTATTGTGAGGGAATTTTTTCAAACGTTACTGTGCTTTCTACGACGCTTTTTGACAACGCCATTTCTTGTAAAGATTCAATACATCTCCCTGAAATATCATTCACATTTTGTATGATTGTTCCTTTTAATAGACTGATTCTGTAGTTTATTATATCTTCAAAGGATTTGCCCATCCATAATTCGGGTTTATCTAAAATTGAGGTATCTCCATGAAATGGTGGAATCATTGGACCAATTCTAACTTGTGGATATCCATATTCGCCTACAAATAACGAGGGTGGTGAGGATCCATCAATAACTTTGTTAGAAAATTTTTTACTATTATTATTCATAAATTGACACCAGTTTTTATTCAGTCTTTTCTTTATTTCAGATATAGACGACATTAATCTTTGGATTCATGGTTATTGTAATCTACGGGTATTAAAATATAGGTCAAAATGATTGTCCTCGATTTGCATTACTACTTGATGATATACTGAAACTGCCACGCAAACCGAGATATTGGACAATTTGGAGATTTTTACGATATTCTTTAGGAGATGGAAAAACTTGCAAAATCAAATATATTGATGATATAACTTTACTAGAATCGCAAAAGATTACTCTTGTCTAGTAGAAGAAATAGCAGTCATTCAATATGGAAAACACTTGCAATTCTCAGTTCCATTGCTACTATATCAATGTATACGGAGACGATGCTTCTTCCGGCACTTCCGCAATTAATCCGTGATTTCAATTTATCGTACAATACTTCGTCATGGATACTCAGTGCATATCTTGTTGCAGGCGCAGTTATGACACCAGTAAGTGGAAAATTATCCGACATGTATGGAAAGAAGAGGATCATTGTTATTCTGATATCAATTTACACAGTAGGTCTCATAATTTCACCATTCTCTACTGATTATTTCACGTTACTTATATCGAGAATTCTACAAGGAATAGGAATATCAGTATTCCCAGTCACATTCGGACTTGTCAGAGAACGGTTTCCAAGAGAAAAACTGGCAATTAGTCAGGGTATTATTAGCTCCATGTTTGCAGGTGGTTCTGTGTTGGGACTTGCAATAGGTGGGACTATCGTGCAGTTTTATGGTTGGCGACTAACATTTTTTTCAATTATTCCAATAGCGATATGTCTCATTATCGTAATCATAAAATTTATCCCTACTGAAAAGAAACAAATTGAAACTACCAAAATAAAGCAGAAAGATCCGTCACAAAAATTCGATATATTAGGGTCTATATTGTTGGGAATGAGTATTATCTCTTTTCTCTTATTCATCACATTTCTTAGAACCAACAGTTTTGGTTCTAATGATGATCCATTAGAATCGATTAGGGTTCCGATTAACTCTTTATATTTTTTAATTATTTTTATTGGTAGCTTTATTGCTTTTTTGCTATATGAAAGGAGGACTAAATTTCCAATTATCAGTTCAAACTTATTTCTGGAGAGGAGAATTTTGTCTGCAAACATCATTTTACTATTTGTAGGTATGTTCATGTTTACTGTTTTCCAAACATTGCCTATATTGATCCAAAGTCCATATCCCGTTGGTTTTGGCAATAATGCAGTGCAGATGTCACTAGTGCAAATGCCATTTGCACTTGTACTTTTAATTTTAGGTCCTTTAGCAGGTTTAATTATAACAAGAATCGGACAGACAACTCCTTTATTGATAGGGACCCTTGCGATGTCACTTGGATTTTGTTTGCTTTCGTTTATGAGGTTAAATGAGCTATACATATCAACGTATTTGGTAATAATATCCATTGGTATTTCTTTAACAAACGTCAGTAGTACTAATATCGTAATGGTACAAAGTTCGTTTGAACAAATAGGGATTTCGCTTGGAATTAGTAACTTATTAAGAATCATCGGCAGTTCAATTGGTCCAACAATAGCAGGCTTGTTCATGCAGACGCATTTATTTTTAGTTACTCTACCCAGTAATCAATACCACTATTTTCCATCTAAAGTTGCATATGATCTTATTTTTGGGACCATGCTAGTCCTTTCATTATTTGCAGTAGGTATCTCATTGTTCCTAATCAAGAAACAAAAGCAAGCTAAGGTTGGCTTGTAAATTCAATTTAGTTACCTGGGACAGACATTTCAAGAAATTTCATTGTGGCTCGTTTCCTATGATCGAAGATCTTTTGAAGTTTAAACCCAATGTAAAATTCAAATAGCCTTCCTATAAATCCATACGGTAATTTAAACTCAATTTTATCAATAACTCTTGTTTTGCATTGTGCAATTTCCTCGAATGTATGCTCATGTTTCCATATTTGAAATGGCGGTCTAAAATTTTCGTTTGGTATCATTTCATCAATATATCTATATTTTTCGAGATAGGTTATTTTAGAGCACCATTGCGCGCTGATGATTATTTTTCCACAAAGACAGGCTACCGCACCCTTCTTTAATACATTGTCAGAAGATTGGGTTATTTTCAGTTTTATGTTGCTTGGACTAATCACCTCAAGATGTCTTATATCGGTATAGAATTCCCAAACTTTATCTATGTTAGAATTTACTTCAAATTCATAGTAAAAACATTTCAAATTTATTTTTCTCATCCATGAATAGAATTATTCGAATATATATATATAGAAACATACTGTTTAAAAATCATGAAAACTTAAATCATTCATGGTTAGAGTGGTATCATCGAAAATTGTCAATGTACCACGCGATAAAGTTTTTTCTGTAATTAAGGAAATTGATAAACTGCCAATTCTATTTCCGGACAAGTACAAGTCATTTAAAATTTTGGAGCAGTCAGATAATTATATACTGACAGAAGAGATCGTTTCAATTTCAGGGAAAGAAATAAAGCAGAAAGTAAAGCACATTCTAGAGCCAAACAAATTGCTCAGAAGTGAAATTATCGATGGGGATACTAAGGGAACAATTCTGTTGATAGAATTAAATTCAAACTCTAATTCAACGACAGAAATAAAGATTGATGCAGATCTTAAATTTGGAAAAATTGGGACAATATTTGGCATTTTTGCCAAGCGGAAAATAAAGACAGAAATAGACAATTTCATCAATCGGTATTCCAAACAGGAAGAATGTTCAAATTAAAACCTATTCTAGTTTAGATTGGCCTTTACATTCATTAGGATTCATAATACACGAATTGTAATTAATGATTTAAATTCCTGCTGTATTTGAACAATCGCGTTTACATGCTCGCTAACCATTTTACATCAAGGGTAAAATTTATCCTTGAAAAGTAGATGGACCAGGATCGATTTCTCTAATACTCAAATTCTTAAAATCCCAAATCAGGTTATCAGATCTGAAGGTAGCTGTCGATCCTGACTTAGTTATAATTGAGTCCTTATCTTTGTAACATCCAGGAGCAAAAAAATTTGAGTCCGGCATTTTTGCGTACCATCCTCCATCATCAACCAGATTCGTAACTTTGACCCAATAGTTTGAATTTGTATTATCCAAATAAGACTCTAATTTTACTTCAGAATTATTGTAAACATTATAAATTACTACCTTCCATCCAATCCATCTATCTACTAGTGAGTTTGTGACTTTGTTCGATTGTTTTTCATCTGTGTAGCCCCCCACAAACCATAATTCTTTCTTCCAGCCTACTTTACCATTATCATAAAGCCCTCCCATGTAGGCAGTTGCTTCGCATGGGAATTCTGGATTATGCTTACCACCTCTAGCGTACCACGTCAAATCATTTTCTATCACTTTATTGCTGCTATTTTCAATTACTGAAACAATCTTTACATAACCTGTCATCTCTACGTTTTTCCAATTTGATTCTCCTTCTAATGTCTTTACATTCATCCTAACAACTGGAACAGAGATTCTCCATGAACCGTCTACTTGTCTAGTAAGATTCGGATTGAAAGTGATTGAAAAATTTTGATCATCTTTTGGATTTTCCATGTTCATGTACCATTCTCTACCATTTTCTTTCGTTGGATAAATTTCTCTAATGCCAAATTTGTCATTTCTCACGTGATTTGGGTACGATGTAAGCGCAGATGCCCAAGAAGTGTGAATAATTAAAAGATCAGATTGAAAGAAGTAAGATAAAAATAGAATAAATAGGAGATAAGTAACAAGAACAATTTTCACGATTCAATTACTAAAATCTAAGGGCACATAGTTTATTGTCAAGTATATCACTTGTTTTTGATAATCTTATTTCACCTTTTAGGGAACCCATTTAACATGATATTTTTATAGTTTATAGATCAATAAATAAAATATTGTCGTGAATTTCTTGACTTTAATGCTGAATAGAATTAATATCGCTCATACAGTTGTGTATTTCGCAATTATATGTTAAAGCGTGGCCCAATGAATTCCAAAGTTCTCCACATAGGATTTGATGATACAGATTCCAATTCTGGAAAATGTACTACCAACTTAGCCTTTAAGATAACTTCCAAGTTGACTAGTGAATTGGATTCTGTATTCATTGATTACCCGCTGCTTGTTAGACTAAATCCGAATATTCCTTGGAAAACAAGAGGAAATGGAGGAATGTGTTTGAGGATCAGAACTAGTCAGCCTAGTCAGATAATAGAATACTTGACAAAAATCGTCAGAGCAGAGTCAGACATCCAGAATGGTGCTAATCCAGGGTTGGCAATATTTGAGGGTGATACAATTCCGCTTTCTCTTAGACAGTTCAGCGCTAAGGCATTGTATGATGTGCTGAAGATAGAAGATGCAGAGAAATTAGCCTCACAACTTTCGATACATATTTTCAAGTATGGAGCAGGATTGGGAATAATTGGTGCTCTAGCATCAATTGGCGCTTTATTAGAGGGGGATCATACATATGAAGCCATTGCGTATAGGAAAGAAGTATTTCAGGGCTCGCCTAGAAAAATAGACAAATCCAAAGTATCCAAAGTAAGTATCGATACTCATCCATTTACTTTTAATAATTTTGATAGGATTCATGACAGAGTACTAATTACGCCGCATGGTCCAGACCCTGTCTTTTGCGGAATTAGGGGAGAGGATCCTTTTACGGTTATTAGGGCGTTGTATTACGTTTTGCCTATTGAAAAACTTGAAGGATATATGGTATTCAGGACTAACCAAGGTACCAATATGCATCTTCAAAATGCCTTGTCTCTAAGTAACATTGCAACCCATAATGCAGGATATCTTAGGTGCACTGTTACAAAAAAACCTAGAACTATACGTGGCGGACACGTTTTGTTTGAAGTATCTGATTTTAGTAATATCAAATACCCTGTGGCAGTGTACGAACCTACCGGTCTTGGAAATATTGCTTCAAAATTAATAGAGGGAGATGAGATAGATATCGGAGTAGGAGTTAGTAAGAAAAATTCTCACAGCTCAAGTATTCTGAACGTTGAGTATCTCTCAATTTTAAAAATTATAGGTGAAACTGTAACTGTCAATCCATTATGTACCAAATGTGGAAAAAGAATGAAATCTGAGGGTAAAAATAAGGGATTTCAATGCAAAAAATGTGGAGATAAAAAGAGCTTTAAAATACTTGTTACTAAACTGCGAGATATACAGTTAGGATTATATCAACCAGATCAAAAAGCTCATAGACATTTGACAAAACCATTACATAGATTTGGGATGGAAAAAACATATGCTTGCATTCCGAATGTTAATAGACCGCTAAATTCCGAATGGTTCAAATTATTTTGAGAAAATTCAAGTTATCATCAAGATAATTCGATGGAATAAGTAAATGTGTTTAGCGGGGGGTTGATTTGAACCTACGGCCATTGAGTTGCAATCTAAATGGAAACCGCTCTGCGGGTTATGAGCCCGCCGGGATAACTTAGCCTATTATATCTGGCTTCCCCACCCCGCTACTAGCAAATTGAAATTGGGCAAATATATCTCTGTCTCTATTCATAATTAACGAACTAAAGTAAAAATGAACAATTTTATTGAAAAAAATTTTAGAGAAAATGGAAAACTGTTATTTTTGAGAGATTCAACTATGCCTTTAAACAAGCCAATGAGCTTTACCCAGTTTCTGATTCAAACTTATCAATCCCTCTTCTATCCCAACGGAGATGGATTCAAAATTAACGACTATCACAACAGTTTATTGTCTTTCTACGTATCTTTTCCATTTTTGAGATAAGGTACAACTTATGCGGGGGATGGGATTTGAACCCACGAACCCCTACGGGATGAGGTTTCCCAGTCTGGTCATTTCTTCTGAGCATCGTGTCCGAATCAATCTCACGCCTTTGACCAAGCTTGGCAACCCCCGCACGGATATTCAGCCAACTTCCCCTCATTTAAGTAATTGAAGGTCATTTACAACAAACTTAACTTGACTTTTTTAGTTTTCTTATTTTAACTCTCTTACCATGTGAGGTCGGTATAATTGTCATTTTTGCATTCTTGAATGGAAATTCCAATTCTTTTCCATCGTGGAATCTATCTAAAAATATAGCCAACGCAGCAATCTCCGAAT
The DNA here is from genome assembly GCA_021324715.1 of Nitrososphaeria archaeon. Classification (GTDB taxonomy): domain Archaea; phylum Thermoproteota; class Nitrososphaeria; order Nitrososphaerales; family Nitrososphaeraceae; genus TA-21. The sequence goes on along the minus strand of JAJPIN010000087.1, from coordinate 166 downwards.
GTGGTTGATTTCCTATCGCTATATTCATATCGGCCATAGAATAAACTTCCCTAGGTACCTTACTGGCTCCTATTACTATCAAAATATTCTTATCTGCTCCAAAGTTAAGCGGGGTCTTATCTATACTCAATCCATACATGGTCAGATGAACAATTATCCCATTATT
>JAJPIN010000265.1 GCA_021324715.1 Nitrososphaeria archaeon | reverse complement strand
CAGCCTAAACATGATGTATTTTATTGGGTTGGAAATAGAGTGGTCATGTATAAGAAAGCAACATATTGGATAAGGGATAATCATATGGAAAAATTTGTTTGTGGTACGTGTCTAGATGAAGTGTTATTTAGGGATTGATAAAATTTGACATGTAAAGGCATTTGCATTCGTCATAAAGCACTAAAGCCAATGGGAGTTGGTCGTTATGTTGTCGGGCATAAGCGCTGTCAAGTATGTGAGATATTCATAAAGTGGGATGGATTTTTTTGTCCCTGCTGCGGCTATAGATTGAGGACAAGACCACGTAACTCTAGATATAAATCTAGACTGATGGAAGCAATCAAACAACAAAATATAGTTACTATTCAAAGGAAACTATAGCGTTTTCCGATTTACTCCCTGAAGTTTTTTACATTCATAGAGGATTGATATTGCTAGAAGTGCTGCAATTGAGGCATTGATAGTGATTATCCAGTTAGAATAAAAACCCTTACTTGTAATTTCAGAAAAAAAATAATTGAATCTGAAATAATGATCGCAACTATAAGTCCTAGGAAAAGAATTCGTCAGTTGAGATTTATCTTACCATTCATAGATGATTCTACCTATAGGAAATAGTCAGAACGCCAAAAAAAACATATTTTGCTTGTTAAAATAGATAGCAATGTGGTATTTGGTTTTAATTTGAAATATAGAGATTACCTGCGAAGAATGCCAGGATTGACCACGTTGCTATTTAGTCTGAAGGCCAAGATATAAACTGATTATTACAGCAGACATTGTCATTGCACATCGCATTAGTGATATCGGACTGCATAAGATTTGGATCCTGATACTAACTTTACCCGGAGCCCCGAACAACTGAAATGCCGTTGTACGAGATCTGATAGATGGGGTGCTTTATTCATGTTACTCAATATAGACTTCACTCTTTAGATAGACGTCGACACCGAAAAAAAAGAATTTCAATATTAGTATATTTGAATGATGGTGTTAACTTACAATTGCTGCCGCAGATGAACTAGCATATATTTTACAGTATCTTTGGTGCCATTAGATTCACTTGTGGCGAAGAATAACATTACATTTACGTAGTTTTTGCCAAATTTAGATCTTCCAGACGATAACTTACTTTTACGTGGTCAATTATCAGGAGGTATTATTGTTTTAAGGAAATAACATTTCATTAGTGGATCCTTAGTACCCTCGCCCACCTCGGCCTCATTCTTTTGACCAGATAGTCTTGAGTTTATTTGCAGAGGATTTCGCATCGTTGCTATTTGTAAAGACTTCTAAAGTAATTGTTCTATCATAATCAATATACTTTAGTGCTTTGACAGTTTCTACATGATCTATTAAACCTTCCCCAATTGGAAGGTGCTCGTCCCGCTTTCCATGATTATCATGCCAATGAACATGAACTATTTTTTCTTCAAACTTATTTATGTAATCAAATACTGACTTCATTCCTCCCGATGTAAAAGCATGAGGAATATCTAGATGAACAAATAATGAAGCGACATTATCGATTATGTATTTGAATTCATCTATATTGTGTATACCGTTTGAAATTGGGACATTTTCTAACATCACCTTTACTCTTGACTTCTGAGCATACGTTACTATTTCTCTAAGACTCTTTATCAGATTATTCAAGAGGATCTGTCTTTTTTCTCCATAAAACATACCATTGAGATTGGCATGGAAATTTATGAGATCTATGCCTATCGATTTTGCCGTTCGAATTTCTCTTAGACACTCAAGAATCCAGGCACGTCGAACGTAGTCGTAGTCCGAACATAAATCTAACCAGTATGCTGTATGACCTATAGCTTTTTGCTTGAAACTTTGAACCAGCTTTGATATTTCATGCCTCTTCTTGTAAATTAAAGTTGGATTGCCTTCGGGTCCTTCTATACCAATCTCGACATAGTCAAATTCTAGATCATGTATTTTACGTATTTCACTCAATATTTCATGTGATGGATCCGTGAGTAATCCGTAAGACGGCATAGAATCAGTCTACCATTTAGTTACGCAATATGCCTTAAAAAATGTTGAAAAGCGATTAATTTCGTGCTCGCCTGTGTTTTGTCTTTATGAATTGCAGCATTGTAACAAACTCCTTGGATATGAACTGGAACCTACCTGTGACATAATTCAGAGGAACTGTGTAAAAATGTAGCAATGTATCCGTAAAACATTCGATTTGACAAAATAAATGAGGTCGCGGTAATGAGACGGCCTTAAAATCTACGTTGCCTTGAACCTCCTGCATAACTAACGTTCGAGTCTGAAGACTATCCTTCCTTCCACATCTTAGTCTGTCCAACGGTTATGAGATTCATGGTAAGAATTTGATGGTTGTAATTCTATTTTGATAGCTCGTTATAAGGATTCACAGGTCTGCACTTCGAGCTGAGTCTTTGATCATTTGTATTAAAAGATTAGAACTAACTTTGTTAGATAATAATAGATACAGAGTAAGTAACAAATAATGGTCACCAATAAATACTCGATAAAGGAGTGTATTACGAATCGAATGAAATATAGAAGTAGAACTGATATAACTGGATTAATCTTGGATGCGGCAAACGGGGGAGCAACGAAGACAAAAATAATGTACAAGGCATATCT
>JAJPIN010000209.1 GCA_021324715.1 Nitrososphaeria archaeon | reverse complement strand
GGTCCAATTATTCCAGGAGGATATTCCTTCCTCACAGATTCTGCAAATTTATCACCCAATTCAAATACCTTTTCTAACATAGACTCCCTGATGCTAGCAGGTGTATGACCTATTTCTATGTGTTTTACATCCGTGTCAAATTCCAATTGGTTTTTTGCGGGTAATGCGTTTAGATCATTGAGATTAGTTTGAAGTCTCCGTTCAATACCTAAGAATTCTGTTTCTGGAGTCAAAGGCGAGGTAAAAAAATTAAAATTAAAGTAGGTGCCTACTACAAATTCTTCGATTACTGCTACTTCTAAATCTTCTTTAGTAATAACTTTTCTTCTTATCTTATCTTGAGATTTTTCCTGATAATCTTGTGCCGAACTAACCACAAAAAATGCTCTTTCTAGCTTTCTAGCAGACTCTTGGATCTTAACCATAGCCAATCCTTGAATTTCAGAGTGATTTTTGTAAATCCTTGGATGAAGTATCTGTGCCTTTTCTAATAAAGAATACTGATTTTTTTGATAACTCCTTTCTTCTGCACGAAATAGGCTTCTATTTCCTAGTATTGGTAACCTAAGTTCGTTTTCAATGGAATCGTAACCGACGTATGCTGTGAATGCTCGGTGAGGGACTATTATACCATTAATCTCTTGGACTTTGTCCTGATTTTCTTTAAAAACTAAATCGGAGAATTTATCCACCACGATTATCTCATCTGCCAACCTTCTAAATCTCAAGTATGGTAATTCTCTACCCTTTTGACAAATACAAACTGTTTTCAATTCCTCGTCCTTTGCACCATCCATGATTTCCAAGGCTGAATGACTTCCTATAACTGCCAAATGTATTTTTTTTACGTCATAATTGTTTACGATCTCAGAAACTGTATCAGCTCCTATCATGTTTATTCATGCAGAAGATTCCTGTTATAAATATAATTTTCCCTAGGAAAATAAATGCAATTTATAATTAATGATTACCGAATACTCTAGTCATTAACTGCCCTTTTCTTTATTAATAGCTCCATCAATGGCTTTCCTAAGCTCAACATCGTTTTTGTTGGTATAGTCTATTCCCAATGATTCTGCTATTTCCTCGAGCTTTTCACGACCAATTTTATCTTCTCGTTTAATTTGCTCTAGTTCTTTTTTTGCTTCAATTCTTGCCTTTTCATACTCTGCTGTTGCTTTCCCAAATGATCTTGCTAATTCAGGAATTTTCTTGACACCAAAAAATATCACCACAATAATAACTATGATGAAAATCCATTCGTATCCAAATGGCATCTGCGAGATGGCATTATGCATACCATACATATTAGAACATAGATATGGTTGAGATTTAAAGTTAATGGATATACTAATTTTTTTGCCGTTCTGTTACACTCATTTCACTTCCTCTAATAGCTGTTATGCCGAGAGCGTAGAGAGCAATAATGGGTAGTGCAACAAACCGCATTGTTATCCCGCTTCCGTCTGGAGTTACTACTGCAACAAAAATCGTTATTATTATGATTGCATATCTAAAGTTTTTTTGCCAGAATTTTGAATCAGTTAAGCTGCTAAGAGAAGTACATACATTATGATTGGAAGCTGAGGGGCAATACCAAACCCCAGTATGAATTGAAGTACAAATGTTATGAAATCATTGACTGTCAGAAATGGTTCAGCTCCTATAGATTCACCATAATTGTATAGAAAATTGAGGGTAAACGGAATTACAAGATAGCAACTCAAAGTATAATACGAATTATCGTAATTCTCTGTTCATCAAATTGTTCAAGTATTGACATACTATATGAAGACATTTCAATGATAGCATATATCCAGTCCAAGGATAAAATTATAATGAATTATCAACGGATATTTAAAAAACTATCCAGATGAATACTTGTTATACAACTTTTTAATAGTACTTAAGATCATTTACATTTGTTAGTAGATTAAATAAAATGATTCAACTTTTATGGATATATCCCGATGCCGCATAAAAATGGTTCTTGGCACTCAAGGAAATATTACTTCCCCAAGAGAACATAATGTTCAGAACGAAGACTAAACTAAAATGTACCCATAAAAAATACAACATCATAATTACAAATCTTAGAATACTACTATATTCTGAAAGGGGACGTGTTTTTAAATCGCCTGATGTGATAAGTGAAAGACTTGAAAGTATTTATGGTATAGAATATAATCAAGATGGGATAATATTCAGGAGGTCCAAAATTAGAATACAGGGCGGTATAAAGATTGAAATAAGTGGACCAATTTCAGAAGTTAAGCCTGTATTTAATTTCATTCAATCAATCGTCAATAGACCTGAAAATCCACTAATTAAAAGCTCTGATGATTGATATAAGTTGATACGGTTCCCCCTCTCCCACACATAATGGTATCTCAATTCTAGTTAACTATGCTACTTTCATAGTCTTGTTGTGGTATTCCAATAAGGCGCCTATAATTGAAAGAAAATATTCTAAATCAATACTACGTTACTTTAAAGTTGGACCACACATAGGATTAACAATAAATCCTTATCAGGGATGTCATCATAGGTGTGGATACTGTTATGCTACATACAAATGGGCACCAGATTTTTATGATAAGGTATACGGGAAAATTAATGCGCCAGAAATATTAGAATCAGAATTAAACAAATTGAAAAATACCCCAATATTACCCGTTATGATATCATCTGCTACTGACGCCTATCAGTATGCAGAAGCAAAATTTGGCATTACAAAAAGGTGTATTGAGGTATTACAACAATACCAAATTCCATTTTATGTTTTCACCAAATCATCGCTAATTGAACGAGACCTAGATCTATTTCGAAATTACAAGAACAAATGTTTTATCGTTTGGTCGGGAGCAACTAATGATGAAAAAATAAAACGCATAATAGAGCCAGGGACACCCCCAATAGCAAGAATTTTTGATACTATAAAAAAATTTGTAGATTCTGGAATTAAATGTTGTATTAATATGGATCCTATTATTCCTTTTATTACTGATACTGAGGAACATATAGAATCATTGGTTAATAAATGCCAACAATTACAAGTAGAGCATATTTCCGGATCAATCTTAAGACTGAGATATGACATATGGAATAGAATTAAAGAGATCCTTGAAATATTTGGAATTTTGTGGACTGTCAAAGAATATGAGAGAATATATGGCTTTCAAGAACCTTTTCTACATGAAAAAAATTTGAGTGCGAATAAAGCATATACTGATAAAGTTGTAAACAATCTCAAAGATCAGATTTCAAAAAGGAACTTAGTATTTGGTATTGATGAGATCATAGATCAAATTTCTCATCTTACACAGGATTATACAATTTAATTAAAACAACACCAGATAAGTGACTTTGTTTAGGATGAAAACATCTGTTAGCTAACTTTGTTATTTATACTGAAAAAAGAATTTATAAAAAGTTTTGTACTTACCCGACCCTTTTCATCTTTGAACCGCATCGTGGACATGAGGCCTCTCTATGTTTTGTTCCACAGCTCATACAATAATAGTTAACTGAATTTCCAGAAAATGGTGATGACAGAGAACCAAACATACCCACCCCGGAGCCCATCTTTTTCATCATCCTATAGCGCATATAGAAGCTCAATGCAAGAAACACCCCGATAATAACAACCCAGGATAGCGGAAACGGGACAAACATTGATATTGTTATGCTTATACCTATTGAAATTACAATCCATAAGAGCTGTTGCGTAAGGAATTCTTTATTTTCCATGTTTCAATATATTAATTGATTAAACTAGATTATTAAGGTTAACTATTTTGAAATTAATTCCTCAATCATAACAATATAATTTTGACAGCCCTACGTTTTATTTTTTATTATTATTTCAGACTTTGTAGAGTTCTTTTTATAATGTAATTCGTAATTAATTACTGGCTTCATTCAGCTAACTTTTTGCTGAATTTGGCCGACAATAAGCCCTCTTAGTCTATTCAATCAGAGTCGTAAATTAGTTAAAAGTCAAAAAAAATAATCTTTTGCAAAGTCCTAATGCTAATATCGCATAGTTCAAGAAGGATCAAAGGGTTATATCGAATTAAGCTTTCTCATCCAACAACAACTTTGAATTTGTTTGTTAATTTTGCATATTCATACAATTTTTTCCAAACCAATATTCCTATGTATGCTGAAACGGCCGACACAGGGATTAAAATAGGTATAATAAATTTCCATACAAGATGCTCGAAAATAGTTACACTTTCAAATGTAATTAAATCTATTTCAAAGAACGTCTTGAACATATTAACTGACCATGGAAAGTAGAAGGTAATGAAGAAGAGCGAGATGATTATGGATAAGATAATGCGTTTGTGGTCCGCGTTTGAATGTTTTCGGAATAATTTGTTATTATTTTTGGTATAAATAGATATAATATCTAAAGACAAAGGTATCAGTATATTTAAGAGGTATAGAGGAAGTAGGCCTGCAAAGTAAATATTTGAAATGATTGTGGCCAATGATTGTATAGTTATTAGGCTAGCCGCTACAACTGTCATTCGAAAAGGAAATGATAGGTTTTGTACAGAGTAAAAAATTATGGCTGTAAACGCTGCAGGAAGCATTAATCCCAACATCAACGCAGCGGTTGGTGAAGGATTAAAATCGAAAAATTGACCCTTAGAGAAAGGAAGTGTGAACATAAAAACAAAGTTAATCAGAATCATCCAGAGTATTCCATAACAAATCATTTCGGAAATGATGTGAAATCTCTTATGGGTTTTGTCTAAATGGGTTCCGATTAGTGCTCCAATTATCGAAAGTGTCATTCCACTTATTAACATCAGATGTGGTGGACTCAAAAGACCGTCAAATCCAAAATTTGCGTGCCACCAATTATCAAACAGACCAGAGATTACCTCTATCGAACATCCAAAGACAATTAACTTAAGTGGAGTAGGAATTTTACGATAAGTGGCAAAAGGTCCTACTGAGTCGATTTTATGTCTTAATGACCAAATTATTCCTGCAATCGTAGAAACTAATGATAAGCCTACTCCAAAATATAACACAGAATGTGGGGGAGTAAAGAAGGATTCGACATTGATGATGCCATGCCATATAATATCCCAATTAGCAGCTCCCACCTGTAGTGCCACTCCTAGTGATACAAGAAAATAAATCCAGAGTAGGTTAGATGGTGATTCCTCGTTTTTCAAGTTCAAAATATAAATTAAACTTTCATTTCACAAATTTATTCTTATCATGCCCAAATAATTCAGTATTTTTACATTTAGATTACCATAATCTTATACACTTTAAACTATGTAATTAATTGGAGGTTGAAACTGCATTGGATTTTTTTGAAATGGAAAGAGTACTGGAAGAATTGGCGCGCACATTTGCCGCACCTAGCGCAACAACGTGGTTTAAGGTGACAAGCACTAAGACGCCAACTTGTGAAGAATACAGAAAGAAAGTAGTTGAATTTATGAGCTTGTTCGAGTCTTCACTTTTAATAAAATATCAAAACAATCCAAATTCGCACAATGTTTTGGATTTTATTAGAAAAGGAGTAAGTGATCGGATCGATATAGTTTTATCTGGTAAAAACAAAGATGTAGAAAAAAGATACAAATATTATGTAGAATACAGATAACCAAGTTTGAAAAAGTTCATGAATTTATTAATAAATATGGTTTCATTCTCTGGTTTCAAATTAAAAGTTGAAAGCAACAGTTGAATTAAGTTAAACTAATATCATATTAGTAAAAATAATTAATTAATCATGGGCAAAAGTGAATCATCTCGGAGAAAAATTACAGGTAAAGAATTATCCTTGCAGGATGAACTTAATATTAAGTTGGAAGCTTTAATTGAGATGCTAGACTACAAAGGCCTCTTGAGCAAAAAGGAATTCGAAAGAAGGGCATCTATGAAATTGCATGAAATTTCAAAAGCAAGGGCGTTTGAGGATCTGGAACAAGAGATGTAACAAGAACAAATTTAGTTACCACGCGATAATAAAAATTTTTATTAATCGATTATTATTTGCACCCTTTTGCAAAAATCATAAAATTAATTAAAACATAGGATATTATTCTAAACTGCCTTCATTCTCTTAAAAGAAAAGATCCCAATTAGTGTTATAATTAGGGTAAACAATAGCAATAATTCAATATCTAGATCAAAAGAATACGTTCCTAAATGTAATAAGCTGTTCCTTAATGCATCCACTGAATATGTAGCTGGGTCCACAAGAGTAATGAATTTTAGCCAAGGCGGCAGATTATCAATAGGAAATAATGCTCCGCTTAGGAAAAATAGTGGAAAGACAACAAAACTAACAATTAATTGAAAACCTTCCAAACTCTCAATATAGCTCCCGAATGTCAGACCTAGCGACGTCAGGCCAAATGAGAGAATCAATACAATTGATATTATTTGCAGTAATGATATGGCATCATAATTAATCCCTAAAACCATACCAATTATTAGGATTATACCAACCTGAAAAAGTGAAGTCGTCATACCACCAAGAGTTTTACCAACAAATACAGTAGTTCTACTTGATGGAGCGACCATAACACTTTTCAGAAAGTCAAATTTTCTATCCCAGATTATATACGAACCGAAAAAAACAGAAGTGAAAATAACAGACATACAAATGATCCCCGGGAAAATAAACTTTTGATAATCTGTTCCTATTTGTAGATTTGTTGATCCAAGACCAGATCCTATGACAAACAACCACAGCAATGGTGTAAAAGTAGAGGCGACAAGCCTGCTCCTCTCTCGTAGGAAGACCTTAAATTCTCTAAGCCATAATGCATAAAGTTGTCCCAATATTATATTAAAATTAAGATTTCTTATACTGAGCATACCTTTGCATAAATCCCCCTTCAGGACTATCTCCGGATAAAGTATCCCCTGATAATTTCAAGAACACATCATTTAGCGTTGGTTTCGTATATTCTATCGATTTTACATCATCCAAATGTTTTACTAATCGATGAAGGTTTGAGTTGACCTCATCCATGTAAATAATTACAGAATTTCCATTGTTCTCCACTCTATGTACAAAATCGAAATCAGCAAAATCTGTGTTAGCATGAATGTCATCCGTGAAGGTAATTTTTACAATGTCACCACCAATTTCCTGTTTTAGATTTAAGGGCGAATCCAATGCAATAATTCTTCCATTGGTGATAAAACCAATTCTATCACATAGCGTATCGGCTTCCTCCATGTAATGCGTGGTTAATATTATCGTTACATTTTCTTCTTTGACTATTTTTTTGATATACGTCCACATAATGTCTCTACTTTGTGGATCTAAACCTAGCGTGGGCTCATCCAAGAAAAAAACCTTCGGATTGTGTAGTAGTCCTCTTGCTATTTCGAGCCTTCTCCTCATCCCACCAGAATATTTCTTAACTTGGTCGTTTTTTCTCTCTTCCAATCCCACTAACTTTAAAACTTCTGAAATTCTTATTTCTCTTTTACTACTAGGTATTCCGTAGAGTAACGCATGAACCTTTAGATTTTCATATCCAGTAAGCATATCATCACTACTTGGTGCTTGAAAAACGACCCCTATACTTTCTCTTACCTTTGTAGCGTCATGCAAAACATTAAAACCGTTTACAATAGCATACCCTTCTGTTGGCTTTAGCAATGTAGCCAATATATGGATGAGGGTTGTCTTTCCTGCACCATTGGGACCTAAAAGTCCAAATATCTCATTTTCGTTAACTTCAAAATTCAATCCATGTAATGCATAGAACTCGCCATACTTTTTGACAAGATTTTTTATAATTATCAAGTGATTTAGATAGTTGGCTGACCCATTAAATAATCTTGGTAATGCTTTTCATGTATTGATAGATCATTTGCGTAATAACATACAACACACTAATTATATAGAAGGCTAGAGGTCAACTCTTGAAGGTCGCTAATTACTTTTTTCAGTGAAACATTGTGAGGTCTCCATTTCACAGTGTTTGTTCTGGGCCCGTTCCATTCTGTCCGCCTCGTAGATCCTTGTAAGTGCAGGTGCTGTCAATAGTAAATCCATTGTTCTCACATTCAGAACGATATTTATCAAATAGCCTTGCAGGAACCATAAAAGCGCGTATTATGCCTCTCAAATCAAGATCCTTCTAGACCTTCAAACAAATTAACCATAAATAATACTACACATGGTAAATTTAACTCATAATAGTTAATTTTAATACAGGGAATTTAGATTTTATTGTAGTGTTTTTTAGAAGGAAAAAGGAAGAAATTGGAGTGAGGAGGAGAATAGTTTTGACAAAACAAATTACGGATAGTATTATAACCTACGCTAAGTCATTCCATCCAAATGAGGGGATATTGATTTTGCAAGGTAAAAAGGACAAAAATTTGATCAAAGTAACGGGTTTAGTTATTCCGCCCTTTTCGACACATGGTCCCTATTATTCAGGTTTTCCTATGTATGAACTTCCTTTTGATTTATCATATATTGGAACCATTCATTCACATCCTGGTGGATCGAACAAGCCATCACTAGAGGATTTAAATCATTTTTTTGGATTAGTGTCATTAATAATTTGCCATCCTTACGAGGCTCAAAACATAGCGGCCTTTGATCGTAATGGAAATAATATGGAACTTGAAACTGAATAGATTTATTAAGACATATTATATATTAAAAAAATATTACGTTCATGTTGCTTGAAAAATTAAGAGATAAAGCCTTCTACCAAAATACGATTGATGTCTGGATAGCCTTTTGTGAAGAAAGGGCGCTTGATTGGTATAATGTTGACGGTTATCGTACATTTATAAATTATCTAAACTCGAAAGGATTGAAAATGCAAAAATTTCCTCTTTGTATTAAGGAATCCGGAGGTCTCTACGAGAGGGGAAAAGACAAGACCAAGTTTTTAGAAGAATTATCTCATTACTCAGATACTGAGTCTTCAGCATATACATTAAAATTGAGTGATGAGGTAATTAGTAAGATTCGTAGTTTTAGCACCGCATAAAGCATTAATGAGAGTAATGTATATCCAAAGGCGGTAGATTGTATAATCAATTATAGAGCATGTTACTATTGTGAGTATGGAGTTTACTTTTGGACATGTGAGGAGTTTTGATAATTCTAGTTATAAGGTATACCTATGCATTCAACATCTGTGACGTAATTCCAATAGTTGGAATTATTTTTATTTGATCCTGAAATTTGTGTCCATATTTGAGGAGATGTACCCTGGTGCGCTGGCGTTCACACTCACTACTGAATTCCCCATTCTTACATTTTTTGGTATACTTAGTATTACATTGACACTATTATTATTAATTGAAAATTTTTTTATGATTTTTTTTGTCGAATCCATTATCTGCCCTTTTATTGTCGCATTGTTTACCTTATCGTCAGATTTGGCATCAAACAGATCTATCTTTATGATCTGTTTTTCTCCTTTGGAGATAGGATTTTTATCTACCAAAGTTTGGATTACCAAATTCCTTGGTTCAATTTCAGTCGTTGTATGATTGATATCTTGGTTGATTCCTTCGATTAATTGATTGCTCATGTTTTTTTCATTCCGTATCATATTTCCATCTCTAACAATAATATTTACATCATCTGTTGAAGTCATTCCTTTGTTATCCGTAACAGTGAGTTCAAATGTTAAAGTGGTGTCGGTAGGAACCATAGGAGCAACAAATGACCATATCGCGGTGTTTGCGCTACCGATAGTTATAGTGGGATTGGGAATTTGTTTCCACGTATAAGATAATATGATACTATCTTTACTCATACTGTTACTGCCATTTAGTGTCACTGAAGCACCTTCATTGACGGTCTGATCCTTTCCTGCGTCAGCGAGTAGAGTTCTATTAGAGTTCAAGTCACTGGTGGAATTTTGGTTTGATTCTATTCCAAGGATTGATGGAAGTATTGTGTTTTTTTGAAAATCATTATTATGCATATTATTATCAGACCGGTAAGTCCTATTGGATTCGCCGAATTCTAAACCGTCTAACTTCGATCCATTTATTCCTATCTTTTGAGGAATAGAATTAAAATCATTAATTGAGAAAACATTACTTTTCTTTGATGATGGATTTATTTCTGCGCTCGGGTCTGAATTTGATAGCCCCAATAAAGTATGAGACGAATTAGAATTATTAGCCACGGTATTAGTTATATTCAAATCGACGAAATTATTCTTACTATCTATTAATGGAGGAATAATCTCAATCTCATGATTTTGTAATTCTGCATGAATATGCGTCGTTAAAATGAGCAATAATATTGGCAATAGGAATAATGTAACAACTTTAGCATATTGTAGATGATACAAATAGACAACCTAAGTCCAAAAAAAGTCTATAAAAAGTCCGGCTGTAATTCAAGTTAATCATTAATTAAAAAACTGTAGACAACAAAAACTTTAAAAAATTTGCAAAATTGCATCCTAAGGTACGTCAATTCCATTCTGGATACGAGCTGAATATATTTCATCAAACCTAGTTCAAATAAATGTAAATCTTCGTTATGTGATTTATGGAATAATTTTACTTTAGGGAATCAAACTAAATCTTGAGATACTAATTGCATTTTGTGCAAGTATCACAGCGTATCGATCTTGAATAGATATGGATTTACTGATTTGCTAAATAATGTGATCGAATTTTTTGCCATTTCGCTATCAACGCATCGGGTCTAATATGGAGTGATTCTTTATTTAGTCGCAATTTGGCCAAAGTAACGTACTCACCCATTAAATCTATACCAATATATCGCCTAGCGAAATTGTGAGCAACCTTAGTAGTTTGTCCACTGCCATTAAAGGGATCAAGAATTATGTCACCCTCGTACGAATATAGCTTCATGAGTCTGTATGGAATCTCTTCTGGAAATGGACATGGATGTTCAATATGCCCTGGGGGAACAGGTGCAATATGCCACACTGAATTTGCGATCTCTTTTGTAAATTCTTCATGTGTGGCAGGAAGTACTTCCTGTCTGTTAGTTCTTCCACTATTCACATCTCCCTTTCTCAAAACGAGGATAAATTCGTGCATTATATTAGCCCTAAAATATTTTGGGTATGGATTAATTACAAAAGATCCATATCTATTCGTACCGCCTGTAACCTTGTGCCATATAATCTCTTCATGAAGGCTCCAATTTCCAAAAGGCTGGACTAATTTTGATAATAGCATATGGGGTAGAGGGATAATGGTACCATTTACAACTTCATTGCCAATTACTATACAGCAGTAACCTCCTTCTTTAGTTACTCTATAAACTTCATTATTAAAAATTTGAACCATTTCTTCGACGTACTCAGAAGTTTCTTTTTTCGTTTTTCCACGATAATACCCATTTTTATCAACATGGGCTTTGTAGTCTATAGCGTTTCTATAAGGTGGAGAAGTAATTGTAAGCTGAATGAAATTTGTAGATAGGGTTGAGAGCACTTGCCGACAATCTCCCTGAATAATGGAATTATGGAATTTGAGTAACATGAAGTTATGTTTTCTTTAGATATCAACCCATATCCCTCATACTTAAAAAAAATAAACTTCATGATAAATTAAATTAGTTGAATTATCTAGTAGGACTGACAATTTCTCATAGAATCATGTGGATCTTGCACCTCATAGGGTAATAGCTGAACAGAATCTGAGTATTATGAAATTGCAAATGCTTTTGAATTTTCACTCGTTTGTAATAAAAGATGGAGGATTTTTGAATGCTTTCCAATAGAATGACAATTGTTGTAAGCCATTTGATTCATAATTGATGGCTACTTTATTGAGGAGCTTAAGTGTTCAATAATCGGTAAGAATTACTGTGTCGATATTTTCTGGGTAAACTAGACCTTTGTTTATTCTAATGAACAATTTGGGTTGGCCCCTAATTGGTTGAAATCTCCAACAAGTTGAACGATTAATGACATTTTTATATTATAAAATAGGGTATATCGGTTCACGTTATGTACAATTTATGAATCATAATGATGAACCATATAGAATTTTAGAAAAAGAATTAAATTTAAGCGACCATGAGATGATACTATCATCTATACCAAAACATAGTGTCATCTAAGATTGGGATGCTTTTCTATTCAAGATATATCTTGCTTGGATTTATCATTGAATTACTTTTCCAAAATAAATTCATCTACTGACATGCCAAAATGCCTTCCAGATGAGGGCTTAGTATAGGCTAACACTTCATCACCAACTTTTAGATCAGTGACAGATACTAGACTCTTGTCCTTTGTAATTAATCGGATAGTTTCAGCATTTTGTAAGATTACAGATCCTTTAGAATCGTCTAGTTGTGCCTTCACCATTCTCATTGGTCGAGATTCTATCTTCGATCTTCCTACAGTCGATTTTCTACTACTGCCATCATTACCTACTACGAGGATTTCCATCCCAGCTTCAAGCTCTGACAAGTATTTTGTAGTTCCATCTGACATAGGAGTATAGCAATGAATAGCACCCGCATTTACCCTAAATGGTCGGGGTGAGGTAAATGAAGAACCTACAGATTCGTTGTGAACTAGAAACAAAAAATTGGATTTACTACCTATTAGCATACCTTCACCAATCGTCATCATTGATACTGTATCTACACATACTCTCTCACCCATCCCGACATCCTTTAATTCTAAAATCCTTGCATATTTAAGTTTGAAATTGGGATTATCAAGCAATTTGTGTGAGTTTTCAATTTGGTTTACATCTGCTGTTTCCAATATAACTCCATTAACACCATGTTCGAGAACAGAGAACATTGTTCTAATTTCATCTGAATTTTTTGTTGTTGTATATATTTTTGTTCTCGTCTTTTGAAGCTTTGCTATGAGATTTTCTAAAGGAATAATTTTCCAATCAACAGCCTCAACAATTACAAAATCTGCGCCATATTTGGAAGCGATCACAATTTCTTCCAAATCTTCATTACTTGATATCATTTTGGAAAAGCCTACACTCTTCTGAAGTTTATTCTTGTTTTCCTTCAAGGCATCCAATGTGTGGGTTACGACAAAGTCCGCCCTATCGGAATTAAATATTGTTTTAAAGTTTTTGTTTGATATAACTGCAGGATCACTATATATCAATGACACATTGGATATTTTGGACAAAAAATCGTTAAGTTTTTCTTTTGCAACAAGCGGCTTTACTATTAGTTCTTTATTTTTTTGAGCTGACAATATTCCTTAATACCTCTTTTGGTTTTTCACCATTAAAAATAATTCTTGCCAATGCATTGAGTATCTGTGGTGGATTCTTGTGTTGGAATATGTTACGCCCAAAGGTAACG
Organism: Nitrososphaeria archaeon; assembly: GCA_021324715.1. Classification (GTDB taxonomy): domain Archaea; phylum Thermoproteota; class Nitrososphaeria; order Nitrososphaerales; family Nitrososphaeraceae; genus TA-21. Next base: position 1,508 of record JAJPIN010000209.1, on the reverse strand, counting down.
CCAATTGCGCCAGCTTGCATGGCACCATCACACATTTCCAATATGTTTTCATCGGTATTTGTCTTTGGTCCTCCAGCAATGACCACTGGAACAGGACATGTTCTAACAACTTTTTTGAACGAATTTTTATCACCAGTGTAAACAGTTTTAACAATATCTGCTCCGGCTTCTGCACCAATCCTTGCCACATGAGAAACTATATCAACATCATACGGGTCCTTAATGTTCTCGCCTCGAGGATACATCATTGCCACTAACGGAACGTTCCATTCATTACATTTATCAGAAATCATCCCTAGTTTTTGAAGCATATCAGGCTCTTCTTTAGCGCCAATATTTATGTGAACAGAAATTCCATCAGCGCCAAGCCTTATCGCATCCTCGACACCGCCCATCTGTATTTTCTTATTAGGCGAAATTCCTAGCGAGGTACTAGCAGATAAATGCGCAATTACTCCCATGTTTGGAGGCCGTGGCAATGATTTGATAATCCCTTTATTTATTATAATACTTGTAACACTAGATTTTTCACATTTATAAATAAACTCATAAATATCCTCCAATCCGAAGATCGGTCCATTTGTTATGCCATGGTCCATAGGAATGCAAAGCATTTTACCATTCTTCAGAATTCTCGAGAGTCTAATGTATCTGCCAATAGCCATTAATAAGTAAATATTTTTGTCATCTAACTTAAAAGTGATATGTTTGTCTTATTTTTCTTTCTGAAATTAAATCATACTATCTACCGTTTTATGATACCAAAAATATCAATTCGAAATTGAAAATGAATAAAACAGATCCGAATTTATCGGGAGTAGATATAATATAAACTCAAAAACCAAGAAATATTTATTGGAGGGCCCCATTTCCTCTTTTTTGGGTTCCTATGTCTATCGCCTCAGCAACTGTAGAGACGAAAATTTTTCCATCACCTGGAGAACCAGTGCTTACAGTATCTAAAATGGTCTTTACTACCTTATCGACTTCTGAATCATCCACAACAGTAGATAAATTTGCCCTAGCAGAAAATTCTGAAGTATATTTTGCAGTGCCACGGCCAGATTGTACCACAGGTTTTTCACCTTTACCCCTGCCCTTTCCGTCTACAATTGTACATCCGCTAAGTCCTATTTTTTTTAGCTGTTCATTTAACTCCGGGATCTTTTCGCTATGAACAATCGCTTCAATGCGCTTCATGTTCTGACATAACTATATAAAGAATATAAGGTTTTCAAATATCTTTAAATAAATTAACAATATAACATAAAATATTAGAATTACATTATTAACATATTTTAGTGTTTTTAAAACATGTTGCCTAAAATTACTGACATATAAGCAAAAAGGTAACGAGTATATCTGAAACTTTAATATAATAATTTTGAAATTTTCTAACGATATTATCTATTATTGTAATGTTGCAAACTTGTTCTAACCCATGATTTAATATACAGGTGTTGATACTGTGTGCAATAACGTTATATTAAACAATATTAACTTTGTAT
>JAJPIN010000005.1 GCA_021324715.1 Nitrososphaeria archaeon | reverse complement strand
AAATTACCCCTTTATCATTCCCTTTGATCCCTGATACCACATATAAATAGCCGTCATAGGGACTGACTACTAAATCGGTAATTATTCCAAAATTTCTTCCAAATACTATCTGAGTAGGATCATCCTTCTTGTTGAATATCAGATCTGAAAGATCCCCTGATAATGACAGCGATTTTCTATCTTTACTAGGTTTAAAATGGTATATTATCCCGTTTTTTACTGAACCCACAAAAATATCATTTTGATATTGTTTACCAAGTTTACTTGAATGTAAAAATGTCAATGCAGTTGGTCCTACAGGTTTCTCCCATACAAATTCCGGCTTGCTATAACTTCCTTTGCCACCAAAGTTAACTAGGTTTACGCCTTTATCTGATGAGTTATATACTGCTTCTATATCTCTCGTCTGGTTTAATTTCCAAATTCCTTGTACTTTTTCCCATCCACTATTGAAACCTGGTTTGACTAGATTAATTTCATCTCCGAATTGTGGCCCATTCTCTGACTCCCACAAGTTATTCGTTAGCGGATCAATTCCTATGCCAAAGCTATTTTTTATTCCGTATGCATAGTATATATTGAGGGGATAAACCTCGCCCAAAATCCCCTTCCCCACCGGTTTGCCGTCAGGAGTTACCCTCAGAATTCCCGCTCGGCCGTCAGGATCGGTCCCATTCATAATATTCTGTGCTTTGGTATCATAACCTACCACGTTTTGATTATAATTGGTTGGTTGTAAATCCCCGATGGTAGCAAAAAGATTTTGCTCCTTATCCATAAGAAGCTTGCCCCCATTGTGACTTGGCCCTGGTAAAGCTGGTAAACTCAGTATTAATTTGGGATCTGTGAGTGTGTAATTATTTGTATCAAGTTTATATCTATTCACATAATTTCCACAATTTTGAGGAGTTTGTGCCTGTCCTGATACTTTTGGGCAATGTGTATAGTATACGAAGACAAAAGTATTTTTTGCGTTTGAACTACCATTTTGTAACAATGCCAATCCTAATAATCCTCGTTCATCTCTGAATGAAACATCAATGTGCAAAAGTTGATGCGTAACGTTACCATTTAATAGTCTTAATACATTCCCTGTATTCTTTTCTAGCAATATGACATCGTTTTTTCCCAAAAAGGCCATACTTGTTGGAAAATCAAATCCTTCTGCTACTTCTTCTATCCTTAATTTAGTGTCAGTTAGTGAAGGTTGGGATATGGATTGGGTGGGTTGGTTATTGGTAGCAGTTACATTAGGGTTTTGAATTTGACCAAGTATCGGATGTTCTGATACAAGAACTAAAAAGATAATGCAAAATAACACCATAGGCAAGCAAGAAAGGATCAAAGCTCGATCATGCTTATTGGATAATCCTCTTCCATAATTTTGAATTTTCTTATCTATCTGTACCCAAATTATTTCCACGCCTATCAACATATTTTGTAATATCTCAAATGGTCGCAGATACAAATATCCTATTGCCTCAGAATAATGATTTAAACTTATTTTACAGATCATAATCTCATTCGTTTACAATCCCCCCGAAAAGTATCCATCCAAATGCTGTATATGTCCATTTTGACTATTAGAGACAGGTGAGAATACAAGTATTTCATTATTGTGTCGATCTGATACGTACACATTGCCTTCATTGTCTATTGCCAAATGTTCCGGATCTACAATCTTTCCTTGCTCAGTTCCATAGGAACCAAACTTTGCTATAAAATTACCATTATTGTCGAATTTTAACACACGAGGTTGCTTGCTACAACCAGGATCCGACTGAGGGTCAGTTACATACACATAATCGTACTTATCTAGCGCTATATGTTCCATATGACAAAATTGATTATCGGAGGACCCTTTGCTTCCCCAAGACAACAAGGGTTTCCAATTGCTATCAAATTTCTGGATACGCTCATTTCCTCTCTCGTTTACAAAAAAGTTACCTTTTGAGTCAATCTCAATAGTAGTAGGAAGATTAAACTCACCGGGATTACTTCCAAGTTTACCAATTGTCTTCACAAAGGTGCCATTAGTATCAAATTGCTGAATACGATTATTTTTAGAATCTGCAACATACACGTATTTTAATGCCTTGTCTACTTCCACAAATCTTGGGTTATCAAATTTTCCCGGTTCACTGCTTGGATGACCATCCAAATTACCAAACTTCGAAATGAAATTGCCTTTACTATCAAATTGCTGTATTCTATGATTTCCTCTATCAGCAACCCATACATGACCCCTAGCATCAACATCAATCCCATATGGAACTAGGAATTGTCCATCGCCCTGTCCTTTTTGTCCAAATTTGAATAGAAATGTACCATTCTTGTCAAATACCTGTATTCTGTTTCCATCTCTGTCCACGGAATAAAGATATTTGTTATTCTTGTCAAATTCTAGATCGTGGGGACGTAGGAATTGCCCATCTCCAATGCCTTTAGAACCCCATTCTTTAACAAACGTATAATTTGCAGATTGAGTCGGTAATAATCTTGTTGATTCCAAACCGAGCATATTTTGCGTATGGAATAGAGTCAATAAAAAAGTTAGAGCCAATCCTACTACTATCATTATAATGTAACTTTTGATTGCCAAAGCCAATTCGATGTAATTTATATGATAATATAAATTATTTATATAAACAGAAGATTACTATCACCGACTTCAGATTTCATTTT
>JAJPIN010000276.1 GCA_021324715.1 Nitrososphaeria archaeon | reverse complement strand
TGAAATATTGCTTCAAAATAATCTTGATTATCAAACTGACAAATCAGATTCAATTCAACGGGTATGTTTTGAGTATTAAAAAATTCCAGCAGATAGAGCATCCACGATTTGTCTGGTATTTGATTTCCAATATCAGTAACTATCTTGATTACGTCGGATATAGCAGTGACGCCTGCAGGAAATAACGGAGTTCCGTGTTTTTTATCAAAAATGCGACAAAATGAACCAACCCAATAATGCAATATATTTAAAGTTAAATGCCTTATCTAATTAAGATTTACTACCCGGCAGGGTATAATCCAAAATATAAGCGTTAATTTAGTATTCTGTAAAGGAACTCTAGAATGTCAGCTCTACCATATCACAGATTATCAAAGAAGGTAATTATTACAAGCTTTTTCAACTGTATTAAAGTCTTAAGTCTAGGGAAATCTTTTACCAAGGATCCACTTTCAATATATTTTTAAAAAGTAAAATGTAATGATAATTGTAGTAATACTGATACCGAGCGCCATTATCATGTCAGACGCATTGTCCGTGCTTGCAAATTCTAAAATCATCCATTGGACAAAAGGTCTACTCACTTATAGTACAGAAAATGCGAGACAGGACGCTGAATGGGTAAGTTGGCACACTATGAGCTTGGATCAGATCATCCTTGTTGACGAGGAAAAATTGTATATAGTATGCGTATGCAATCCCAGTGGTGATATGGTGTTTGTTCTTCGACGGAATATCTGAACAATTATTTCATGAAATACCGAAATCACCTCGTATCAGATCTCAAGTATTACTGAACATTGACAAGTTTGAAATTGGACAGAGCTACGTTACTGCCAAAATACTAAATAGATATGCTGAAAACGTTACAATTAACATACAGGGTGGACGTCCTGGTATAGAACTACAAGATAGTCTTTTTAAAATTAAGAATCCTGAAAATAAAGATTCCTTACACTACGCTTACATAATAGCAAAATTGATTCAATCCGGTAAAATGTTTGTGAGAAAGCTTCCTGTCGTTGGTATAAGAGATTGGCTGTTAATTTATGAGGATACATTAGTTGAGCTCTCAGTAAAAGACGCGTATGACGAATTGGAAATTGTCGTGGTTTAACAAAAATTATCCAGACCTTCGAAGTACTATTCTATCCTAAAGGGCTGCGATTGAAGTAATTAAACCAAGAATTTTGATACCTAAACAAGACCTACTAAAGGTATGCTAAAAAAAGTTAGTGGCCACCACAGCCACAACCATGTTCTTCTCCGTGATGATGAGCATTTGAGCTTTCAGAACATGTTGGACAAAGTGGATTGTTATTTTCTGACATGAATGTAATTCCGCACGAATTACACTTTAACTTTTGAACACCTTCCATAATTTGTAAAGTCCGATGACCATAATTAATGTCTTTCCAGCGCTACCGATCATTATATTTGGATGACATATTGAGCAATTGTCAATTTGCTTAATGAACATCTGAGAATTTGAGCACAAATAATGCAAAGTACGTAAGATTATATTCTGTTATAATTACTTAGAATTGATTGCCACATTTTGTCGTTATCCCTAGATTTAATGAAAATACAACAGAAATTTTGTACTTTGAACCGAGGATTATTAAGATAGTCAAAGGTGAAACTATAACTTGGATTAATAGAGACACGAAGGTACATAACTTGACTTCAGGAGATGGGAGCTCTTCATTACCAAGTCCTTTCTTTCAAACTGGTAGTATGTTGCCCGGAGAATCTATGACTGTTAAAATCGATAGTAATCAGCAAAGTATACCATACTATTGTTCTATGCATCCTACTGAAAGAGGGGTGATTGTGATATTTCCAACACCTGAGGACCAAATGACAGAATCGGAAAAATCCAAATTATTGGATGATATCAATTTGTCAATATCTGACAACGCAAATCAAAAAATACTAACACGTCTACAGAGACAACTAGACCCAGCAATTATTGAGTATCTTAGTGATCCATATGCGATATTAATCCAGAACAAAGTAATGACTATTGTATTGTGGGATATTAGTAATTTTTCAAAGTTAACCGAGGATTTTAAAGATCATCCAGAACTGATTGCTGTATTTCTTAATGAATATCTAGGAGTTGCGGTCCCAATTATACATGAATATGGGGGGATTGTTGATAAATTCATCGGTGATGGCATACTTGCATATTTTGGATTCAATGACCGTGATGATGGTAGAGTTGGAGCCTCAAATGCTGTACTTGCTGCACTAAAACTGAAGGAGTCATTTCAGATTTTTAAGCAGTATTGGTTAGACATATGGAAAACAGTTACCAATGTTGATATAAGCATAGATATCAAATGTGGTATTAATACTGGCTCTGTGTTGGTTGGCCTCATGGGAAGCCAAGAAAGGGATCAATTCACTGTAATAGGAACGCATGTGAACTTGGCAAGTAGGTTGGAAGGAATAGCCGAAGGTGATCAAATTGTTATATCCCAATATACAAAAGAAAAGGTTCTAGAAAAATTTAATTTAAAAACTATTCAAATAACAGAGAAAATAAAAGCATTTGAAGATATTACTGAATATTACATGGTTCAAAGTAAGAACTAAGATTTCCTGATGATTGAATCAATCTTCAATATATAGCCCTCTCCTAGCATAGAGGGAATTTTCGGGAAATGGGAGTATAAATTGGATCGATATAAAGTCGCAACTCTTTGCTTACTGCTTGCCAGAGTAGTATATACAATTAATTGGTTTAACATTGCTTCTATCTTCTACCTCATAGCTTCAGACTTTGGAACAAATATAGCCATATTAGGAATAATTAGCGCCAGTTTTCTCATAGGTGTTGGGCTTTTTCAAGTACCTGCGGGGATTATAGCTGCGAAAATTGGTGCAAGAAAGATTGCTATTTACGGAATCATGATTGCATCATCTGCAGCCTTAGTAACTGGGTTGGCTAGTGATACGGCACAAATCATTTTACTGAGATTTATAGTTGGAATCGGGATGGCGTGTTTCTTTGGACCTAGTGTTATATTAATCTCAAGATATTTAGGAAAAGAATCTGAAGGTCTAGGAATAGGACTGCTAAATTCATCCCATGCCTTAGGAGGAATTGTCGGGTTGTTCGGTTGGGCCATATTAGCTGAAACGCTCGGATGGAGAGGAACGGTGATTTTGAGTGGCGGATTGGGAATAACTACAGCCATCATCCTAAGTATTGCATTGGTAAGACATGAAGACGAAATACAGAAAGAATTTAGAATAAAGACATCTCATGTACTTGACACTTTATTTAACAAGTCATTGATAATACTTGGTTTGACATTACTCGGATTTCAGGCAGGATCGAGCATGATTTTAACATTTAGTGTTTTCTACTTTGAGGATCATTTGAAGATAGGTCCGGTAGAAGCGGGGTTAATCGGAAGTCTGAGCTTAATAGTTGCACTTATTTCGTCTCCACTTTTTGGAAGGATTTATGATAAATTTGGAAATGCAAGGAAGTTGTTATTCATATCAGGTATTCTGAGCGCAATTAGTATGCTAGGTCTCACTACAAACTCACTATATGTATTAGCAACCTCTGTAATTATGACAGGATTCTTCTTATCAGCAGGTTTCGTAATAGTATATGCAAAGGCAAAGGAAATCAATAGATCTCAGCCCCATTATCAGACTCTTGCGGTGAGCTACGTTAATGGTATTTCATTATTTGGTGTTTTCTGGGTGCCAGTATTATTTTCATTTATCGTCAACGGATTGGGATACGAAGTAGCTTGGCTGTTGGGGGCTCTGGTCGTGATTTTACTGGTGTTTCCAATACTCAAGTTAAAATAAGCAATTTTTTCCGGATCTGGACCAACAATTACATACTATTAGTTAAGCAGGGTCGATTCTTTATAATCTACCATTAATATATCTGCGGTTTGAATTAGAAAAGTTAAAAGTGAATATCTAATGAATTGGAATAAAAAAACAGGAAACTGTAAAAGTATTGTCCCAATCATTATAATTATTGTATTTATTCTTCCAACTCTGCACCAATCAGTATTTGCAAATCATGGTAAGGAGATTGTTCTCAGCTCAAACGATGCGCAGTTTTTTTTAGTACCGGGCAAGAACGTTCAGCAAATTAAAGTAACAACTACATATTCGGTTTCTGACCCAACTACGGTCGGTAAACAAATAAGTGGAACCATGAAGATATATACAACCAATGGAACTTTACTAAAAACAACTTCAATCCCAAATGGATTTAAGGCGGAAAAGAACGGTTTCCAGCAATTTGTTACCACTTTACCAAATAGTACAGCTCAATCAATTACAACTATTGTATTATTTACAGATTTGAACAAGACTGCCCCCTTTTCGAATTCCATAACTAACAAATTGGTTCTAAATAAAACCCAGTAATAGAACTGAATTTATCAATGGCTCAGCAATGCAATCGTGAGTTCAATTATCAATTTAATTGAGTCTCAAAGGATCACATTAAATTTGAAGATTGATTTTTTCTTTCTTTTGTATTACTAGTATGACTTAAATAATTTATTTCTGTGATTGAAGTTATAGAATGATTACTGCGGAGATAAGTATAGTTCCAGTAGGAACCTGCTCTGGCACAAGTATGAGTAAGGAAATTGCACTAGCTTTTGATGCAATTAGTGGAATCAAAGATCTCAAAGCTACACTTACTCCTCTAGGAACTCAAATTCAGTCCAATAATATGGTAGACATTCTTAATGCAATAAATATTGCCCATGAAGCTGTCAAGTCCTCAGGGACTCGGAGGATTATCTCTATTGTTCATATTGACGAAAGATTGGATAAGGAACAAAATCTGGATCAGAAAGTCGATTCTGTCATGGATAAGTTGAAGTGAACAAATGTGTATTGGCAACGATAAATCTTTTATAATGCTATAATATCGTTAATCAAGTAACATTAATTACATTGATTTTGTTCGACAGGGGCTATAATGGTTTGTTACAAGCAATGCATTTGCATACGAAAATGCTTGAAAAAAGAATACTTCATTTATTTTTAAAATTTAGACAAAAAGTTAAGGTTACGCAGGCTATTGAAAATTTAATCCAATTGCCTTGTTACTTGGATGAGAGCACCTACAAGTACTACTTGGTGAACCATGTTCTGAAAGCTTGTGGTGACATGTACGATAATCACATATTGCCTCCTCACCTTCACCCAATGGATTCACAAAGTGCCTTTGATAACTGAGCATATTCCTTGTAAGAAAACATGGCATAATACCCTTCCGATATGTGGAACTGGACATTTTAATTTGAATTGTGAAATATTCTTTTTTAATACCGTTTTTGTTTCTACGATAGAAATTGTTAATTTTCTAGCTTATGCCTGCACGTGATTTTTGGTTTATCATTGGTTTATC
>JAJPIN010000181.1 GCA_021324715.1 Nitrososphaeria archaeon | reverse complement strand
GCGGTGAAAAAATTCTATAAGGGAATATTAGTAGTTGGCGGCGGAATAAATTCTGCTGAGACTGCCAAAAAAATATCTAATGCAGGTGCTGACATCATAGTTATAGGTACTATGATCGAAAAAGTAAAAGACTGGGAGTCAGAATTTGCGAATATTATCAAAGCAATAAGAAATTGAGCAGTCACACCAATGAAAGCAAAAATGTCCAAATTCCTTCTCATTACATAGTTTATCACAACGAAATTTCAAAATATATTGATGATTCAATATTTGTCGCACAAAGAGCCAAGAAACATGGCCTTGATATATCCGAAAAAGTTGAATCACAGATTGGTTATGATTTAGCAGACAGGATAGCAAAGATACACGAGATCGACATTTCTAGTAGATTAAGAACGCTTTTGCCAGAATTGGGAAAAGAAATGACAGCATTAAAGATAGCTGAAGAAATAGTACTTGGTAAATATGGCGGAATAACTATCGAAGAAAAGCTAAACAACGCAATAAGAGTCGGACTGTCTGTTGTAACAGAAGCTGTTACCGTAGCTCCATTACAAGGGATATATGATGTTAAAATAAAAACAAATGCCAACAGATCTGAATATCTGTCGGTTTCTTTTGCTGGTCCAATAAGATCTGCAGGAGGAACCGAAGCTGCCGTAACAATGTTAATCGCTGATCACGTCAGAAAAATTATTGGCCTAGACAGGTACATAGCTAATTCATTCGATGACGAAATTAGTAGGTATGTTGAAGAATTAAGAATTTATGAAAGAGAGGTAGGCAACTTCCAATATAAGGTCTCTGATGATGATGTCATTCATTGCATAAGTTCTCTTCCTGTAGAAATTGATGGAGTAGACACGGATCCTGTAGAAGTAGTCGGTCATCGAAATCTGCAAAGAGTTTCTACGAACCGAGTCCGTGGAGGCGCATTAAGAGTAATGAATGATGGTTTGATTGGCAGAAGCCGAAAATTATTGAAGATAGTTGAAACTCTAAAATTAGATGGTTGGGACTGGCTCAGAAATCTGGAAGGAGCAATTCAAACTCCAGAAGACGATGCTGTATCTCACAGGATGACAGAAGTTATTACCGGAAGACCAGTTCTTTCAATGCAGAAAAAAACTGGTGGTTTTAGATTACGATATGGAAGAAGCTGCAACACTGGATTTGCTACTATTGGAATTCATCCAACCATTCCCGTACTACTAAACTATGCAATCGCTGTGGGTACACAAATAAAAATTGATGCGCCAGGAAAAGCTTCTACTATCGCACTTGTAGATAGTATCGAACCACCTATTGTAAAATTAAATGATGGAAGTGTCATAAAAGTAGAAACAATAAGCCAAGCAAAATCTATCGCTAAAAGGATTACAAAGATCCTCTATATGGGAGACATTCTAATAAGCTATGGGGACTTTCTTGAAAATAATGCCCAATTACTCCCATCATCATATGTTGAAGAAATATGGGCTCTGGAATTAAAAAGTAAACTAACGAGTACGGATTCTCATTCATATTTGAATATTGACAGTGACAAGTTACTCCAGTTAATACAATTTCCATTGGAAAAAAGACCGTCAGTCACTGAAGCATTAGAAATCAGTCGATTATTCGACATACCGCTCTATCCACGATATGTTTTTTATTGGAGCGCCTTAACAATAGATGAATTTTCTAACCTACTTGCCAAATTACTCGAAAATAAAGAGATAACAAAAATTACTAATGAAGAAAAATTCTTAGCTAATGATCCAGAACTCAAAAAAATTTTTGAGAAGCTTGGAATAATACATTCTCTTTGTCTTGACGGCGGGAAAATAAGAATTGATGATCCTGATCAACTATACATAATAACCTTATTGATTTCCGTTTGCATGAAATATGAAACTGACCTCGCTAAGTTCTTAAAACCAAGTGTTCTCTTAGGTGATGATCCAAATTATATCAAAATTCACATTTTGGATACTATTTCTAAGTTACTAAATGTTACCATAAAAGAAAAGTTTTCTTCTTCAATTGCAGTTCGTGTTGGACGTCCAGAAAAAGCCGCAGATAGAAAAATGAAACCTCCTGTTCATGTCTTATTTCCTATAGGAACAAATGGTGGGCCTACCAGAGATATTCTCAAAGCGATGCAAAGGCCGCTATATATTGAGATCGCCAACAGATTTTGTAAGGATTGTAAAGCGCTATCAATAGCCGCTTGTTGTCAAGATTGTCATTCTAATACCCCAATTCAAGTTATGTGTTCAACCTGTAGATATGAAGCTAATAATGACGATCAAAGGGGTATCTGCCCTGTTTGCGGAAATCGTTTAAAGACACATTCACCAACCGGTTATCCTCTCAAGATTGCTATTGAAAAAGCAAGAAAGCGTCTTGACATACAACCAATTGAGCCACTGAAAGGAGTTAAATCCCTAATGGGTAAAAACCGATGCGCAGAACCTCTTGAAAAGGGAATTTTAAGGCAAAAAAATGATTTGTATACATTTAAGGATGGGACCATACGTTTTGACGCTACAAACGAACCATTAACTCACTTTAAACCCAAATGGCTTAAAACAAATATCACAAAATTAAGGGAGTTAGGATATATCAAGGACCATACCGGCATGGATTTAAAATCACCAGATCAATTACTAGAACTATTCATACAAGATATAATTATACCAATTCATGCTGCAGAACACCTACTTAAAGTCGCCCAGTTTGTAGATGAAGAACTGACTAATTTCTATGGACTTGAAGCATTCTATAAAATAAGGTCCATTGATGACTTAATCGGACACTTGATTGTTGGTCTAGCACCGCATACATCCGTCGGTATAATTGGTAGAATTATTGGATTTGTCAATTCCCAGGTATGTCTAGGTTCACCCGTCTGGCATTCTGCCAAACGAAGAGATTGCGATGGCGACGCAGATTCCATTATGTTGCTGATGGATATCTTTTTGAACTTTTCAAGGGAATATTTGCCTGACAGAATTGGAGGACTAATGGATGCACCATTACTCATTCAACCTTTAGTATTCCCACATGAAGTCCAAAGGCAAGCCCACAATATAGATATTGATGAAAGGTATCCAATGGATTTTTACAGATCTTCTTGGGAAATGGAAAAAGCAAGCAACGTAACTGATAATATTGATCTTATCAAAAAAAGACTAGGGCATACAAATGAATTCTTTGATTATAAATTCACTCATACTACGGACGATATTATGTTAGACGAATCACATAGTTTGTACTCAACATTGAGTACGATGGAAGAAAAACTAAAAATGCAGATAAGTACTGCCAATTTAATCAATGCAGTCGATGCAGATGAGGTGATGTCGATGGTTTTAACGACCCACATTTTACCTGATATTATGGGAAATTTACGCGCTTATTCTTCACAATCGTTTAGATGTTCAAAGTGTGGACAAAAATACAGGAGAATGCCACTTGTAGGCCGATGCCTAGAATGTCATAATGAATTATTACAAACTGTAACACGAGGGAGTGTTGAGAAATATCTGCAGACTGCATTAAACATCTCTTCAGAATTTAGAATCAACGAATATCTTGTAAGCAGGATCAGCACACTAGAAAAAGAGTTAAATTTACTTTTCAAGCAAAGCGTAAAAGATCAGCATACAATTATTGACTTCATTTAATCCCAAATCGATGACCAAATTTTATATTTGTATGAGAATAACATAATAATTTAAAATTATGCTATGTTGATAATAAGAGTGAAGATATTTGAGACATAAAAAGGCTCACATTGCCATCTTTGATACTTTTAAAACTAAGAAAAATAAGTTTACAGGCGAAGCCAAAAGACAAAGAGGTATTATAACTCATTTAGCTTTGGAAAAAAATCCAGAGCTAAAAACACGAACATCGATAGCGCACGCAATAGCAAAGAACAACGGTATACTGTGGCAAAATATCTATTCAGGCATCTTCAAGGATCTCGACGAAGCATTAATCCCATCAGGAGTAGTGAAGGAAGGAGGCCGTCTACCATTAAGACGTGGACCAAAGGCATTGCAATTAGAAGGAGTTCCTTTCTATGAATTAACTGAGACTGGAATTTTAGTTGCATCTTCTATTGAAGAATTAGGAAATATCAGAATGAAAATCCTTGAATCTTACTTTGAAACGATGAATATCAATGCATCAGGTAATGATGTCATGAGAAAAAGTATTCTACTCCTGTTAAAAACAATACCGTCTTTTATGATAAAAATCATAGGTACATATATCTACGCTTACACCAATGGTGAAATAGATGCACTAACCCCGATAACTATTGAGAAATTTCGTTCTGTGTTAAAAGAACAGGTATTTGTAGAAAAAGAATTTATCGAATC